>SHZI01000011.1 GCA_009692345.1 Gammaproteobacteria bacterium
CGTTCCCCACGTCACCTCGGACAGCGTCTGGGAACTGGCCGAGCTGCCGGCCCGCCTGCTGGTGCTCGGTGGCGGCCCGATCGGCTGCGAGCTCGCCCAGGCCTTCCGCAATCTCGGCAGCGAAGTCACTCTGGTAGAAATGCTGCCCGGCCTGCTGGCCCGGGAAGATGACGCCGCCGGCACCCTGCTGGCGGAGGTCTTTGCGGAACTGGGCATCCGCGTCCTCACCGGCTGCCGGGCAGAGCGCTTCGAACGCCAGCCGGGCGGGGGCCGCCTCCGCTGCCTGCAGGGCGCTACGCACCACGACATCGACTTCGACATGGCGCTCATCGCCGTGGGCAGAAAGGCCCGCACGGCCGGGTTGGGGCTCGAAGAACTCGGCATTGCACTGAATGACAACGGCACCGTCAGCGTCAACGAGTACCTGCAGACGCGCCTGCCCAACATCTATGCCTGTGGTGACGTGGCCGGTCCCTGGCAACTCACCCACGTGGCCGCCCACCAGGCCTGGTACTGCGCCATGAACGCCCTGTGGGGCCGCTTCTGGCGTTTCCGGGCGGACTACTCGGTGCTCCCCGCCACGGTCTACACCGATCCCGAGGTGGCGCGGGTGGGCCTGACCGAGGCCGAGGCCCGGGCGTCCGGCCAGCCCGTAGAAACGGTCAGCTACGATCTGGGGGATCTGGATCGGGCCATTGCGGATGGCGAAGCCCGGGGCTTCGTGAAGGTGGTGGTGCCCCGGGACAGCGACCGGATCCTCGGCGTGACCGTGGTGGGCCCTCACGCGGGGGAGACGCTTAGCGAGTTCGTGCTGGCAATGCGGCATGGCCTGGGCCTCCGGAAGATCCTGGCCACAGTCCACAGCTACCCGACGTTGGCGGAGGCCAACAAGTTCGTCGCGGGCGCCTGGCGGCGCCGGCACCTCCCCGGCCTCCTGCTGGACCTCGCGGCGTGGTTCAATCGCCGTCAGCTCTGAACCTCCGTCCCCCTGCCCGGTCCCACTCTTCGATGATAGCCACTAACGCCGCCCTGAAACCCGCTCCCGGCGCACCGCCCGGTGCTGACGACGTGATCGTCACCCGCGCGCTCACCCGCACCTTTCCCATGGGCGACACGGTGATTCGGGCGCTCCAGGGGGTGGATGTGACCATTTGTCGCGGGGAGTACGTGGCCATCATGGGGCCGTCCGGCTCGGGCAAGTCCACCCTCATGAACATCATCGGCTGCCTGGACCGGCCTGACAGCGGCGAGTACTGGCTCAACGGCACGGCGGTTGCCGCGCTGGGTGACGGGCCCCTCGCCGCCCTGCGCAACCGGGAGATTGGCTTCGTCTTTCAGACCTTCAATCTCCTGGCCCGCGCCGACGCCCTGCACAACGTCGAACTGCCGCTGATCTACGCCGGCATCAGTCGCGGCGAGCGGGTGCAACGCGCCCGGCTGGCGCTGGAGCAGGTGGGGCTGCAGGATCGCCTCCGGCACCGTCCGTCGGAGCTTTCGGGTGGGCAACGCCAGCGCGTGGCCGTGGCCCGGGCCCTGGTGACCCGGCCGAGCCTCCTGCTGGCCGATGAGCCCACCGGCAACCTGGACTCCGCGACTGCCGCCGATATCCTGGCCCTGTTCGCCGAACTCCACGCCCAGGGCAATACCATTGTGCTGGTGACCCACGACGCCAGCGTTGCCGCGAATGCCAACCGCGCTATCCGCCTCCGGGATGGCCGCATCGAATCGGACACACTGACTCCTTAGGAAATGCTCCGGATGAATGCCCCACGTTTAGCACTGACTGCGCCCCTGATTCTGACGCTGGCCGTCGCCCTGCTGGCCGCCTGCGGCCGCCCGGCTGACAAGACACCTGCCACTTACCAGACCGTGCCGGTCGGGAAGCGGGATATCACCGTGGCCGTCGAGGCGGCGGGCCAGATCGAACCGTCCGTGACCGTTGAGCTCAAGTCCAAGGCCTCCGGCCAGATCCTCGCCATTCAGGGCGAAACGGGGCAGGTCGTGCAGAAGGGCACGCTGCTCGTGCAGATCGACAAGCGCAACCCCCAGAACTCCCTGGCCCAGGCCAGCGCCCAGCTGGAGGCTGCAAAGGCCCGGCGGTCCATTGCCGAGGCCCAGAGCAAGCGGGCCGCAACGCTGCTCGCCGAAAAGATCATCAATGACGTGGACTTCGAGCAGTCCCAGCTGGAATCGGCCAATGCCAAGGCGGAGGTGGTGCGCGCCCAGGTGGCCGTCGAAACCGCCCGTATCCAGCTGGACGACACCGACCTCCGGGCGCCGATCACGGGCACCATCATCGAGAAGCTGGTGGAGGAAGGCCAGGTGATCTCCTCGCCCATCATGGACGTGGGTGGGGGCACGTTGATGCTGAAGATGGCTGACCTCACCAGCGTCGAAGTCCGCACCTTGGTAGACGAAACCGACATCGGCAAGATCACCCCGGGTCAGGCAGCGGTCGTCACGGTCACGGCCTTTCCCAACCAGCCCTTCCGCGGCGTCGTGCAGAAGATCGAGCCCCAGGCCACCGCCGACCAGACCGTCACCACCTTTGCCGTGCGCATCGTGCTGAAAAACGACAGCGGCCTGCTGAAGCCGGGCATGAACGCCGAGGTCGCCATCCTGGTGACAGAGAGCAGGGACGTGATCGCGGTGGCCACCGGCGCGCTGCGCACCGACCGGGACCTGAAGACTTCGGCAGCGCTAGTCGGCCTGGACGAGGCCACGGCAGCTGAGCAGCTGAAGGCCAATGCACTGCCGGGCGCGCCCGCCTTACCTGCCGGGAAGGAGGGTGAGAGCTACCAGTTCAGTAACCGGTATTGGGTTTTCGTCAGCCGGGATGGCAAGCCCGTCGCCGTGCCGGTGCTCACCGGCATTACCGACATGGATTACAGCGAGGTGGTTGAGGGCCTGAAACCCGGTGATCTGGTCTACCTGCTGCCCAGCTCCGGACTGGTCGAGACCCAGCAGCGCTTCCAGCAGCAGATGCGCCAGTTCACGGGCATGCCGGGCATGAGCGGGGGCAAGCCGGCCCCCAAGCCGGAAACAGCCAAACCTGAATCAGGCCCCCGGAACTAGCCATGCTCTTCGCTGAAATGATCCTCGTAGCGCTCCAGTCGGTCCGGGCCAACCTGTTCCGGGCCTTCCTGACCATGCTGGGCATCATCATCGGCGTGGCGTCGGTGATCACGATGATCGCGATCGGTTCCGGGGCGAAGACCGCGGTGGACCAGCAGATCGATCAGCTCGGCGCCAGCGTCCTGTCGGTGCGGGCCGGGAGCTTCATGCGCATGGGCGTCGCCCAGAGCGGTGCCGTCCTCAGCATCCAGGATGCGGACGCCATTGCGAGCGGCGCGCCCTCCGTCATTGGCGTCGTGCCCGAGATTGCCGGCCAGCTGCAGATCAAGCTGGGCAACCGGAACGAGAGCCTGCGGGTGGCCGGGGTGACGGCCAACTTTCCCGGCATCCAGGGCTACAGCATTGCCGCGGGCCGGTCGTTCACCAAGGCCGACGATGCCAGCCGGCGGGCCGTGGCCGTCATTGGCGCCTCAGTAGCCGCGAAGCTGGGCAGCAGCGGGGAGACCATCATCGGGCAGACGATCTATATCAAGGGCATCGCTTTCGAGGTCCTGGGCGTGTTCGCCGAGAAGGGCTCGAGCGGCTTTCGCAATGTTGACGAGCAGCTCTGGGTCCCGTTCTACACCGCGCGCTACCGGGTCTTCGGCACCCAGCAGCTCGACTCCATCAGCGCCCAGATGGTGCCCGGCTCCACGGTGGAACGCTCAATCGTCGAGATCGAGCAGGTCATGCGCCGGGAGCACCAGATACAGCCCGGCAAGGACAACGACTTCAGCATCTCCGACCCCCGCCAGTTCTTCAACGTGCGGGAAGCCGCCGCCAACATCTTCGCCATCCTGCTGGCGGGCATTGCCAGCATCAGCCTGGTGGTGGGCGGCATCGGCATCATGAACATCATGCTGGTGACAGTGACCGAGCGCACGAAGGAGATCGGCATCCGCAAGGCGCTGGGCGCGAGCCGTCGCAACATACTTTTGCAATTCGTCGTGGAGGCCATGGTGCTGTGCATGCTGGGCGGCGCGGTCGGCATCGCCCTGGGCGCAGGCATCACCACGCTGATCGCGCGCATCGCCGGCTGGAGCATGGCCATCTCACCGATGGCCGTGGCCCTGGCCTTCTGTTTCAGTGCGGCGGTCGGCCTCTTCTTCGGGATCTGGCCAGCCCGCAAGGCCGCGCGCCTGGACCCCATCGAAGCCCTGCGCTACGAGTAGGAGCGGCTTCAGCCGCGATCGCCACCCGGCACAACACCGAAAGCTGAGTCCATGCGCAGAATAATTCTCGCTACCTTACTTCTGCACCTGCCCCCGGTAGTCTCAGCCGATGGCCTGGCCAACGCCTATCTCGTCTGCGACATCTTCGAGAAGACGGGAATCTCGACGGAGTGCCAGGCATCAAACGTGACATCCACCGTGGACGTGATCCTCGCCACCACGGGCGAGGAAGCCCAGCAGGTATGCCTGGTGGTCGCGGACCGGATGGCGCAGATGGGCCGCGCCTTCGGCGGCCGGTGGCAGCTCCGGATCTTTGCTCCGGACCGGGCTGCTGAACCTCTCGCCGCCTGTGCGCTGAGGTGACTGACTTGAGAAAGGAACACGCCATGAGAACCATCTCCGCCGTCGGCCTGCTGCTGGCCGTCATGCTGCTCTCAGTGAATGTCCAGGCCAGCAAGCCCATCTCCGGCGTCACGCTCTTCATGGCGCCCTGGTGCGGCTACTGCATGCAGGCCAAGGCCTACATGGCCAAACATGACATTGCCTACCGGGAATACGACGTGGATACCACCGCCGGCCAGAAGGCCTTCGAGAAGATGGGCGGCACCCGGGACGTCCCCGCGGGCAAGCGGGGCATCCCCTTCCTGGTGTGGCAGGGCAAAGAGATCCGGGGCTTCCAGGCGAGTCGCTACGCGGAGTTTTTCCAACTCCCGGACTGAGCGGCGGGCGTGGCGCTGCCACCCGGCTTCCCGGCCTTCGCCGGCTTGAGGTCATTAATACCCCAGAACTCGAGCTCCCCCTCGAAGGACCAGCGGGGATGAATCCGTTCCAGGTCGGCGAGATCTGCATTGCTGGCGAAGTCGTAGCCATTGCCGGCGTCGTTGTACCACTGGGCATAGCGCAGGGGATAAACGACCTCGTCGGTGAACACGCTTAGCGTCTTCATCAGCCACAGGGGAAACGGCCGGTACCTGAACCGCGTGCCGTGCCGGTTGCCTTTCTCGGCAATGGCCACCAGCTCGTGACCCGTCTGGGCGCAGGAGGCAATGGAGAAGTTCTCGTTGGAGAAGACTTCCGGGTACTCGAAGACCGTGCCGACCCACTGGCCCACGTCCCGAACGTCGATCCAGTTCACGAGAAACTCCGGCGGGTTGATGCCCGGAATGTTGTTCTCCCGGATCATCGTCTTGGAGAGCGCGGAATCACCCCGGATATGGACCTGGGCGGTGTAGTCCACCCGGTGCATGGCGTAGTAGTAGGCCGGGCGGTGGATACAGGTGACGTTCACACCCTCGGCCCTGAGGAAGTCCGAAATGCGCAGCTTCTGCCGGATCCACCAGGGCGTCTCGGGCACGCCGCCGACGAAGTCACTGACCTTGTCCGTTGGGAAAATCAGCGTGATGACGTGCTTGACGGAGGGGTTGGCCCGGAGTGCGCCCAGGGACGCAACCGCCTGGCGCATGACGGCCGCGCAGCCGCCCACCGGGTCTCTGCCGTGATTGGTGATCTTGCCGGCCTTGCTGGTGTTGGCCGTGAGGTAGAGCACGACCCCGGCGCAGTCCCGGAACGCCTTCGTCAGGACTTCCTCGGAATTCATGTCCACGCCGGACTGCAGGGTGAGCAAGCCGGGGGCCTCCGCCTCGGTCTTCTGCAGGAGGGCTTCCAGCCGGGCCGCCGCCTGGGTACCTGCGGTTCTGTAGAGAGCCCGCACCCGGAACTGCCGGGTCCTGGTCAGTTCCTCGACGATCGCGTAGCACTCCCAGCCGGTGGCACAAGTGACGGCCAGCAGCGGCAGTTCACGGGTTGAGCGGGCCGGGGACGGGCTGCGCTCCCGCTCCCCCCGGATCTTCAGCACGGCCTCAACGAGCCGCTTGTTCTTCGCCTTGATGGCCTGCTGGCCCATCCGGACCGCGGTAGCTCTATCCATTGCTCTGCCAGCCTGTGCGATGAGTGCGGCCAAAATTATAGGTGAGTCTGCGGGGACGTGGTCAGCTCAGTACCCTGCCAGCCCATCTCTCCCACAGCGCTGTCGACGCCCAGGAGGGTGTGCAACAGCCCCGCAAACCCGGCCCCGGAACCCGTGGTGTAGAAGCGGTGCTGGCCCGCCCCCTCACTCCCGGACAAAAGCCCCCGCTCCTCGAGCGTTTGCCGCAGGTGCCGGGCAATGGCCGGCGCCGGATCGATCACCTGGACCCCCGGGCCGGCAATCTGCCGGATGAGGTCAATCAGGAAGGGATAGTGACTGCAGGCCAGGACTACCGTGTCGGCGCCTGCAGCCAGCATGGGGCCCAGGTAGCGCCGGAGCAGGGCCTCCGTGGCCGGCGTGTCCAGCTCGCCCCGCTCGACCTGCTCGGCGAGCCCGTCACAGACCTGACTGACGAGCGTGACGGCACTGGCGTGGCGGCCCGCGGTGGCCCGGAACAGCTTGCCCTGGAAAGTCGCCGGCGTCGCCATGATGCCGACCACCCCGGAGCGGCTGGCGCCCGCCGCCGGTTTTACCGCCGGCTCCATGCCGATGGAGGGGACCAGGGTAAAGGTCTCCCGCAGATGCTTGAGCGCCGCCGCCGAGGCTGTGTTGCAGGCGACGACGATGGCCTTGCAGTCCTCCGCCAGCAGCAAGCGGGTGATGGCGACGCAGTACTGGCGCAGTTCGTCTTCCCCGCGGGGTCCATAGGGCATGTGGACCTGATCCGCGAGGTAGACCGTGTCCTCGTGGGGCAGTTCGCGGACGACCTCCCGCCAGACGGACAGGCCGCCGGCGCCGGAGTCGAAGATGCCGATGGGGCCGGTGCGCTTCATGGGCTTTGCCTTAGCGGGTCGCGGCTAAAGCCGCTCCTACGGCGGTGGTGAGTGTTGTCAGATCCGCAGGCTCGATAACGTAGGGCGGCATCAGGTAAATCAGGCGGCCGAAGGGGCGGATCCAGACCCCCTGCGCCACAAAGAGCGCCTGGAGGACCGCCATGTTCACGGGCTCCCGCATCTCCACGACGCCGATGGCACCGAGTACCCGGACCTCCGCCACCGCGGGCTGACCCGCATACGCGCCCAGCTCCCGCCGGAGCTGGGCTTCGATGGCCGCAATGCGCTGCTGCCAGGGACTCGCCAGCAACAGCTCGATGCTCTTGCCCGCCACCGCCGTCGCCAGCGGGTTCGCCATGAAAGTCGGGCCGTGCATCAGCACGCCGCCCCGGGCGGAGATGCCCGCCGCCACCTCGGTGGTGGCCAGCGTCGCGGCGAGGCTCAGGTAGCCCCCGGTGAGGGCCTTGCCGAGACACAGGATGTCCGGAGCCACGTCTGCGTGCTCGCAGGCGAAGAGTTTGCCGGTGCGCCCGAAACCCGTTGCGATCTCGTCGGCGATCAGCAGTACGCCATGCCGCTGGCAGAGCTCCGCGACACCCCGCAGATAGTCTGCCGAGTAGAACCACATGCCGCCGGCGCCCTGCACGATGGGTTCGAGGATGACGGCGGCCAGCTCGTCCCGGTGGACCGTGATCAGGCGCTCGAATTCATCCAGGTCGCCCGCCAGGAGCGGCGCGCCAAATCGCGACCCGGGGCGAGGTGCAAACCGGTGCGGCGGCAGCACGCCCCGGAACAGCTGGTGCATGCCGTTTACCGGGTCGCACACGGCCATCGCTCCGAAGGTGTCCCCGTGGTAGCCGCCGCGAAGCGCCAGCAGCCGCGTCTTTGCGGGCCGCCCCCGCCCCTGCCAGTACTGCAGCGCCATCTTGATCGCCACTTCGACGGCGACGGAGCCCGAGTCGCTGAAGAAGATGTGCTGCAGCGGCTCCGGGGTGAGGGCGACCAGCTGCCGGCCCAGCGCAATCGCCGGCTCGTGGGTCAGCCCGCCGAACATCACGTGGGCGGTGCGTTTGAGCTGCGCCTCGATGGCCGCATTCAGCGCCGGGTGGTTGTAGCCGTGGATCACGCACCACCAGGACGCCATGCCGTCGATCAGCTCCCGGCCATCGGCGAGCCGCAACCGCACGCCGCTGGCCGATGCCACCTCGTAGGTGGGCAGCGGCTCCGTCATCGACGTGTAGGGGTGCCAGAGGTGGTCGCGATCGAAGCTGTTCATGGCGCGAAGTATGCCTGCCAGGCACTGCGGGCGATCAGCATCACGACCACCAGGATGAAGATCCGGCGCACAAAGGCGCTGCCGTGCTTCAGGGCCAGGCTGGTACCCAGCACCGCCCCGCTCACGTTGGCGATGGCCATCAGGATCGCCACCAGCCAGAGCAGTTCCAGCTGGCTGCCGAACCACAGCAGGGCCCCGGCGTTGGTGGCCACGTTCAGCACCCGGGCACTGGCGGCCGAGTGCAGGAAGTCGAACCCGTAGAGGCGGATCAGCAGGAACATGAAGAAGCTGCCGGTGCCGGGACCGAAGAAGCCATCGTAGAAACCCACGGCGCCCAGCAGCACGGCGGCCAGCAGGGTGCGGCTTCTGGTGATATGCAGCGGCGCGTGGGCAGCGCCCAGGTCCTTGCGCCACACCACATAGATGAGCACTACGGCGAGCATGACCGGGACCAGGGGCCGAAAGATCTGGGGAGGAACCGCCGTGGCCACCAGCGCACCGGCCAGAGCGCCGAGAAAGACGACCGGTACCAGTGGCAGCAACACGCGCCAGGGAATCCGTACGCCCCGGGCAAAGCGCAGGATGGCGCTGCCGGTGCCAAAGATGCTGGCGAACTTGTTGGTGCCGAGGAGAATCGCCGGTGGCGTGGCCGGGTAGGCGGTGAGCAAGGCCGGAAGCTGAATCAAACCACCGCCGCCCACCATCGCGTCCACGAGGCCGGCACCGAAGGCGGCGAGGACGATCAGGACGAGATCAGGCGACACCAAAAAGGCTCATGCCATCCAGCCAGGTGTTCACCTGCTCCGGCGTCGCCGACGAACCCAGATACGGCACGGTCCCCAGCCGGAGCCCGGGCAAGCGCTGTTCCAGCGTGCGCAGGTTCTCGTCGAAGGCGTCCATAGTGGGGCCGGTGGTGTTGGCCACCCACCCGGCCAGGGTAAGCCCGGCTGCCTTGATGGCGGCGGCGGTCAGCAGCGCGTGATTGAGGCATCCCAGGCGCATCGCCACCACCAGGATCACCGGATAGCCCAGCGCCGTGGCCACGTCGGCCAGCGACTCCGCTTCATTAAGAGGAACGAGCCAGCCGCCCGCGCCCTCCACCAGGATCACGTCATGGCTGGCGGCGTCGATGCGGCGGACGTGGGCCACCAGTTCCGCTGCAGTGGGCCTCATCCCCGCCCGGGCCGGAGCAATGTGAGGTGCGATGGCCAGCTCCAGGGCAAGCGGGTTGATGTCAGCGTAGTCCAGCGGGACAGAAGAGAGTTGCTGGAGCAGCAGGGCGTCGTCGTTGACCAGTCGGCCGTGCACAAGGGTGCAGCCCGCGGACACGGGCTTGAGACCCACGGCCCTGAAGCCGTAAGCCCGGGCATTCAGCAGCAAGGCACCCGTAACCAGGGTCTTGCCCACGTTCGTATCCGTGCCGGTGATGAAGAAGCGCTTTGGCGTCATGCCGGGCTGGCCTGTTCGAGGGCCTCAAGCAGCCGGTCCACGTCGGCAAGCTCGTGCAGCGCCGAGAACGTGACCCGGAGTCGCGCGGTGCCCGCAGGCACCGTCGGTGGCCGGATGGCCGGCACGAGCAGGCCGCTGGATTCCAGGGCGGCACTGAGCGCCAGCGCCGCGCCCGACTCGCCAATGACCAGCGGCTGGATCGGGGTCGGCGACGGCAGCAGCCTCAGTCCCAGCTGGGTGGCGCCGGCTCGAAAGCGCGCCACCAGGTCCCGCAGCCGGTCGCGCCGCCACTCCTCTGTTCGGGCGATCCGCAGGCTTTCCAGCGTGGCCACCGCCACCGCCGATGGCAGGGCTGTCGTGTAAATGTAATTGCGCGCCCGCTGAATCAGGGTCTCGATGAGCGCCTCACTCCCGGCCACGAAGGCGCCTGCCGTGCCGAAGGCTTTGCCGAGGGTCCCAACGAGCACGGGCACGTCGTCCAGGCCCTGGGCCACCGGCTCCACGACGCCACAACCGGCCGTGCCGTGCACCCCGCAGCCGTGGGCATCGTCGATCATCAGCCAGGCACTGTGGCGACGGGCCGTCGCGACGAGTTCAGTCAGCCGGCAGAGATCGCCATCCATGCTGAAGGTGCCGTCGCTGACGATCAGCTTGCGGCGGGTTGAGCTGGCGCAGTCCGCCAGCCGGGCCTCGAGGTCGGACACTTCACTGTGGGCGAACCAGTTGAAGTGCGCGCGGCTGAGCCAGCCGCCGTCGAGCAGGGAGGCGTGGTTCAGGCGATCCTCGAAGACGTGGTCGCCAGGCCCCAGCAGGGCGTTGATGGTGCCGACGTTGGCCGCATAGCCGCTGCCAAACAGCAGGACCCGGGGCCGGCCGGTGAAATCCGCCAGGGCTTCTTCCAGTTCCTCATGGGCGGCCGTGTGGCCACTGACCAGGTGGGAGGCGCCGGTTCCGGCGCCCCAGCGGTCCACGCCGGCCTTGAAGGCGGCGCCAACCCGCGGGTCCGCGGCAAGGCCAAGGTAATCATTGCTGCAGAAGTTCAGAAGGGCCCGGCCGTTGACGACGACCTCCCGCCCGGTGGGACTCCCGATTACCCGGCGACGACGGTAAAGACGCCGCTTCTCCAGCGCCCCGAGGGTGGTCGTCAGGTCATCAAACGCTGCCAAGCGCGGTCACCGAGGCTAAACTAGTCCTAGTCTAGCGAAAGGTACCGGACCTTAGTTTTGTTAGTTGTTTAGTTATTGGTCCCAACAACTAAACAACTAACAAAACTAAGGTCCGGTACCTTTTTGCGGTACCTTTTTGAGATGAACGGAGTCCCAGCATGCTGAAAATCTATGGTCCCGCCCGCTCCCGCTCGTCCAGGGCACTCTGGATGGCCGAGGAATGCGGCATTCCCTTCGAGCATGAGGACCTGACCCGTTACCCGACGATGCCGGAAAAGTCCGCAGCGGTGCGGGAAAGCAATCCGATCGGCGTGCTGGAGGGGCATCTGGCAGCTCAGCCCTGGCTGGTGGGCCCCGGTTTCACGGTCGCTGACCTGAACGTGGCGTCCGTGCTCACCATGGCTGCCGGGGCCAAGCAAGAGTTGACTGACTACCCCCACCTGCTGGCCTGGCTAAAGCGCTGTCAGGACCGGCCGGCCTACAGGAAGGCGACGGCTCCCAAGGCCTGAGTCCAGACCACCCGCAACTCGCAGGTCCGTTAACTCTCAACATGCAGCACTGGCGCGTTGGCGACGTCACGATTACCCGGATCATAGAGACCGAGGACCGGTCCATGACCGCGGCCGCCATGCTGCCGGAGGCAACCCCGGCCAATCTGGCGCCGATGGCGTGGTTACGGCCGCACTTCGTCTCGGAGACGGGGCAACTCATCAGCAGCATTCATTCGCTGCTCGTACAGAGCCGTGGCCAGCGGATAGTCATCGACACCTGTCTGGGCAATGACAAGCCGCGGATCGTGCCCCAGTGGAACCAGCGCCAGGGCCGCTTCCTGGAGGACATCGCGGCCGCCGGGTTTCCCCGGGAGCGCGTGGACTTCGTCGTTTGCACCCACCTCCACCCGGACCACGTGGGCTGGAACACCATGCTGGTGCATGACCGCTGGGTACCTACCTTTCCGTCCGCCCGGTATGTGTTCAGCGCCCTGGACTGGGCCTGGCTGGACAAGGCGCCCGTCAGTGCGCTCGGTGACTACGCCGGCGACTCCGTGCGCCCGGTGTTGGCCGCCGGCCAGGGCGAATGCGTGGCGCCGGACTTTCGTCTGACCGACGAGGTGTGGCTGGAATCGACCCCGGGCCATTCCCCCGGCCACGTGTCGATACATATCGCGTCCCGCGGCGAACACGCCATCGTGACGGGCGACCTCATGCATCACCCCTGCCAGATAGGCCGGCCCCGGTGGTCGAGCCCCTTCGACTTCGACAAGGCGGCAGCCCTCCAGACGCGCCTCGACTTTCTTGAGCGCTATGGCGACACGCCGGTACTCATCTTTGGCAGTCATTTTGCTACCCCATCGGCCGGCCGCATCGTGCGGGACGGCGACGCCTGGCGCCTGGACGTGTAAAAAGGTAGCTTTTTAGCGGTGCAGGGCGTGGTATTCGGGGTTGGGCATCAGGTCCAGGGCCTGGGCCATGCGGTTCGAGTAATTGAAGAAAGCGACGACCTCACCGATGTCGAAGAGGTCCGCATCGCCGAAACCGACGTCCCGCAGCGCTTGCCGGTCCGCCTCGCCAATGGACTCCGGCGCGGTCGTCAGCCGGTGGGCGAAATCGAGCATGGCCCGCTGGCGGGGCACCAGCGGCGCCACGCGGTAGTTGGTCACCAGCATCTCACCGAGCTGCGGATCACCACTCAACTCCCGCACCGCCTGGCCGTGGGCAATCAGGCAGTAGTAGCAGCGATTGCAGCTCGACACGACCACCGCAATCATCTCCCGCTCCAGAATCGACAGCCCTGAGTCCTCGGAGAGCATCAGCTCGTTGTACAGGCTGATGAAGTTGCGCAGCCTCGCCGGCCGGAACGCGTAGGCCCGGAGCACGTTCGGCACGAGCCCGAGCTTCTCCTGGCACTTGCGGAAGTACGTCTGCAGGTCGGCATCCAGTGACCCCGGGTCGGGCACGGGGAGCCGGGCGATATGGGGAGGCTGGGGCATGACGGTACCTTAAGCGGACTGATCCCGGCCAAAGCATACCCCCGCTTCCCTTCATCAGCAGCGCCCGCTAGGCTTCTGCGCCATGCCCGTCCGCGCCCTGTTCCCCACTCTCATTTACAGCGCCCGCCTGCAGGGCGCTGGCACCATGGCCCTCAACAGGGAGCTGCTGAAGGAAACCCGCCAGATCCGCGCCCACGACCTGGCAGGGCGGAAATGGTCAGTCCGAAGGTACCCGGGCGGCTACACGTCCTACGGCTCCCTCTGCCACCTGCAGAAGATGTCCTCGACTTTCGCCATCCTGGAGCGGAAGTTGCGCCGCCACGTTAACGCCTACGTCCGTGCCCTCGAACTGGATATGACGGGCCGCTCCCTCGCCATGACGGACTGCTGGGTCAACGTGATGGGACGGCAGGTGGTGCACGGCCTGCACCTGCACCCGCTGGCCACGCTCAGTGGCACCTACTACGTGCAGACTCCCCGGGGTTGCGCGGGGCTCAAGGTGGAGGATCCCCGCCTCGACCGTTTCATGGCGGCCCCGCCCCGGCGCACGGACGGGCGGGCCGAAAACCAGCCCTGGGTCACCATTCCGGCGCAGGCAGGGCATGTGGTGCTGTTCGAAAGCTGGCTGCGGCACGAGGTGCCGCCGAACCCGGCAGCTGGCGAGCGCGTGAGTATCAGCTTCAACTACAACTGGTTCTGACCCTCAAGTCGCGCTCGGGCCGCCAGAAGCCACCGAGCGAACTCCAGGGAACCTGCTGCGTGTCGTCCACCAGTCCGTCCCCATTCACGTCAATGGCGAGCTGCACCGTCTGCGCGTTCTGCACCGTGGCCCGGATGGTCGCGCCCGTCGCCACCAGTGGACTCAGGGCGAAAAAGTTCACGGCGCCCTCGAAGCGGGCGCCCTCCAGGCTGCCGGACTCTGCCGTCTCGCTGATGAGCGGTAACGTGAAGTCGAGATCGATCTCGAGACTGCCGTCCCCGATGACCGTCTCGCCACCTGCCGTGATCGCCAGGTTCGTGAAGGTGACGGCGGCACCAAGGGCATAGACGTCATTGAGGATATCCCCGCTGAAGCTGGCCACGTCGATGCGCAGGCCCACGGCATGACCATTGACGGGCAGATGAGCCAGACTCCAGAGGCCGGGGACGGCAAGGAATCGGGGCATGGATTCGCGCCGGTCGGCGCTCCTACGGGCGCGGCGACGGACCTGACTGACGCACCAGATTCGTTGCCAGGGCAATCATCGACGCGACATCGCTCAGGTTGGCGGGCACCACGAGGGTGTTCCCCGCCTTGGCCAGATTGCCGAACTGGGCCACGTAGGCCTCGGCCACCCGCAGCTGCATGGCCTCGTGACCGCCGGTCTCCCGCAGCACCAGCGCGACTTTCTGCAGGCCCTCAGCCGTCGCTGTGGCGACCGCGAGGATCGCCTCCGCCTCGCCCTGGGCCTCGTTGATCTGCTGGCGCTGCTTCGCTTCAGAGGCCTTGATCACCCGCTGCTTGTCGCCCTCTGCCTCGTTGATCTTGGCATCCCGCTCGCCCTCCGACGTGAGCACGACGGCGCGCTTTTCCCGCTCCGCGCGCATCTGCTTCTCCATCGCGCTCAGCACGTCCCGGGGCGGGTTGATGTTCTTGATCTCGTAGCGGAGCACCTTCACACCCCACGCCTCGGAAGCCTTGTCGAGCTCGATGACCACGTTGGAGTTGATCGCGCCCCGCTCCTCAAAAGTGCGATCCAGGTCGATCTTGCCGATCTCGCTCCGGAGCGTGGTCTGGGCCAGCTGCATGATGGCGAAGATGTAGTCGGTGATGCCGTAGCTCGTGCGCTGGGGATCCAGGATGCGCAGGTACAGCACGCCATCCACGCCCACCTGCACGTTGTCCTTGGTGATGCAGGTCTGCTCGGGAATGTCGAGGGCCTGTTCCTTCAGGCTGTGCCGGTAGGCAATGCGCTCAACAAAGGGTACGAGGATGTGGAAACCCGCCTGCAGGACCCGGCTGAACTTGCCCAGGTACTCAACCACAAAGGCGCTCTGCTGGGGCACCACGATAGCCGTCTTGGCCAGAATGATGATGACAACAATGGCGACGACTACAGCAACAACGAATACGTCCACAACAAGTCCTCTTCTAGTGAATCAGTTCAGGGCCTCGACGCTGAGGGTGATGCCATCGACGGCGACAATCCGTACCCTGGAGCCCGGGGAAATCGGGACCTTGCCCACGTTCCTGGCTGTCCAGGTGGAGCCGCGCAAGTCAACGCGACAGGACTCGTCCACGGGCAGTCCAACAGGCAGAGTCAGGTGCTCGCGGAGCATATCGTTGGCCATGTCCGGAACATCCGGGCGCAGCAGCCGGTAGACCCGCTTGCGAAAAAACACCATCGCGACGAGGGCCAGCCCCGAGAAAATCAGCCACTGCCCCCACTCCGGCAACCCGGGCAGCGCGAAACCCAGGAGCCCCGTGATGATCGCGGCCACGCCCAGAAAAACAAGGAAGAAATCGGCCTCGATAATGAACAACTCGGCGCCCAGCAAGAGCACTCCGATAACCAGCCAGCCCCACCAGACCATGGCGCCTCCCTACCCGAACCAGAAAGCCACGACTCTTATAGCCGATCTGCGCTGCTCAGACGAGTTTCGCTGGCGGTGCCGTCTCGGGACCGATACCGGCCAGGGTCTTGGCCAGCTGCATCTTGAACTCCAGCTGCATCTGGCGGCCGATCTGGATCCGCTGGGCCTGGGGTGACCCGGCGCCGTGCATGGATTCAGTGAGATAGCCCACGGCATTCCGGCCCAGCGTCATGTTTTCGATGAGCCGCAGAATGCGCATCCGGTCTTCGGTAGGGATATCAGCCCGGCCCTGCAGGTACTTGCGGATCAGTGCGCCGACCTCCGGGTGATTGAGATCCTGCTCGGATGGCAGCGTCACCATGAGACCACCCGCCAGATCCTGGGCGAGACGGCTGATCTCGTAGGGGAAGCGGGTGACGTGATGCTTGCAGACGTTCGCGATCATGTCATCGCAGATGTACACGCCGGACTTCAGCGGGACCGCCTGATAACTGGAGGCAATCCCCGTGGCGTAGATCGTTTCGTTGAGGTGCGTCATCTCCACGAGCTTGTCCTTGATGTGGGACACCTTGGCCACCCCGTTGTAGTCCGCGACGGTTGCCGCCGCACCGATGAGCACGTCCCCCACGCCGGACTTGCAGACGTAGCTGCGGCGATGATAGGTGGTGAAGCGCTCCACGAGCAGGGCAGCAAACTCCACCTCGCCATCCATGAAGATGTGCTCCCAGGGAATGAAGACATCGTCGAAGATGATCATCGCTTCCTGCCCGCCGAACTTTTTGTTGCCCGGATCGATCTCCCCGCCCTCCATGCTGCGCGTATCGCAGGACTGGCGCCCATAGATGTAGGTAATGCCTGCTGCGTCCACGGGTACGGCGCCGACGATCGCGTAGTCCTTGTCCGCCTTGCCGAGACGCATCGTGGGCATCACGAGCAGCCAGTGCGCGTTGATGCAGCCGGTCTGGTGGGCCTTGGCTCCTTTCAGGTACACGCCGTCCGCTGTCCGCCGGCTGACGTGCACGAACAGGTCCGGATCGGCCTGCTCGTGGGGCGCCTTGCTCCGGTCGCCCTTCACATCCGTCATGGCGCCGCCGATCACGAAACCCCGCCGCTGCATCGTGGTGACGAAACTGACGAAGCGCGCGTGATAGGGCGTGGCGTGCTTTTCGTCCACCTCGAAGGTGACGGAGTGGAGCGCATTGATGGCATCCATGCCGACGCAGCGCTGGAAGCAGGTGCCTGTGAGCTGCCCGAGCCGGCGCTGCATCTTGTTCTGCAGAACGAGGTCCTGGGCACTCCCCGCCACATGCAGGAACCGGTTCACGCGCTCGCCCGTGTAGGGCGACAGCACTGTGCCCAGTTCCGGATTGCGGACCGCCAGGTCGTAGGTCTCGGCCACGGCGTTGATGGACGGCCGGATCATGGGGTGATCGACCGGCTCCGCCACCAGCTCGCCAAACAGAAATACCCGGAGCTGCCGGCCCCGCAGGCTCTCCAGGTACTCAGCCCCCGTCTTTATGGGCGTCACAACTTCCGGTATGACTGCACTAGCTTTAGTTGCCAAGTTACTGAACTCCAAGAGATTAAGTAAGGGGTCCCGGCCCAGGGTTTGGCCCGGACCAAGGCTTACTCTAGCACCGCCGCGCAAGCCTAAGGGCTCCCGCTAGACTAGCCACCGAATCCAGCGGACGGGCCTGATGACTGAACTGCGCTGCTACATGATTATCCTGGCGGAGATCAACGACCCGGAGCGCTTCATGGCCGCTTACGCCCGCGTCGTACCCGACCTGGTGAGGCAGTTCGGGGGTCGCTACGTCGTCCGCGGCTCGGGCGGGATCTTCCTCGAAGGCGGCTGGTGCGACAGCCCCAGCGTACTGGTATCGGAGTGGCCCAGCCGGGCAGACGCCCTGCGCTTCTGGAACTCACCCGAGTACGTGGCTGCGAAGCAGCTGCGCGAGGGCACGGGCCGCTTCGAGATTCTGCTGATCGACTCGCCCGCCTGGAACCCGCCGCCCGCATGACCCATGCAGAACATTGAGGTCATCCTGGGGGACATCACCACCCTCAACGCCGACGCCATCGTGAACGCTGCGAATGAGCGCCTGCTGGGTGGCGGTGGCGTCGACGGGGCCATACACCGGGCGGCGGGACCGCAACTGCTGGAGGCCTGCCGGGCGCTGCCGGAAGTAACGCCCGGCGTCCGCTGCCCCACGGGGGAGGCGCGACTCACGCCGGGTTTCAGGCTGCCGGCGCGCTGCGTCATCCACGCCGTCGGCCCCGTATGGCGTGGCGGGTCTGAGGGCGAGGCACGACTCCTGGCCAGTGCCTACCGGAGCAGCCTCCTGCTGGCCCGAAACCAGGGGCTGCGGTCGATCGCCTTTCCCGCGCTCAGTTGCGGTGTCTACGGGTACCCCCTGGACAAGGCGGCCGGCATTGCCGTGCGCACGATCCTGGTGTTCCTCGCCGGCGATGACCTCGTGGAACAGGTTCAGCTGGTGGCCTTCAGTCCGGCGATGAAGACAGCACTGGAAGCGGCCTTGAAAGCGCCCCTGGGATGACTGCGGGACAGATCAGCCTCCCGCTACCCGGCCTCTGTACGTTTGCCAGCCTCCTGCACTTTGCCCATAACGGGCTGCAGCCCGCTGACGACCCCGCCGGCTATGCCCAGAACAACGCGCGTCGGCGAGGGCGAACGCGAGGAAGTCGACCGCATTGAGTTAGGCGGCAACTACGGCTGGAACTGCCGGGAAGGCCTCCTGCCGGGACCCGCAAGCTGCGCGACCCCCGGACTGACAGATCCCGTTAGCGCTTACGCTCACGACCAGGGCAACGTCTCGATCACCGGCGGCTGTGTGTAGCGGGGCACAGCGATTCCGGCGCTCCGCGGCCAGTACGTCTTCGTGGATTACGGCTCCGGCCGCATCTCGGCGTTTGGCCTCGGTGAGGACGGGGAACTCTACTTCACCGATGTCGAGAGCGGCCAATCCCACGCTGCCCACCACCGGGGTCATTCCCTACGCGGTGCATGCCCGGTTCTGATGAAGCCGTTACGCCTGGCCGGCCAGCTGATCGAAACCCGGCTTCTCATGCGCCATCCGGACGGCGAACCAGCTGGCAAGTCTCGCCGCTATCGGCGTGTTTAGCGCCGCATTGCCGGGGCCGCCAGGCAGTGTGCCCGTCCTCGTGGCTCCGACGGACGCCACCCAGACCCTGGACAAGCGGGCTCGCGCCTGGCTGCACACGAACTGCGCCCAGTGCCACAGGCCGGGTGGGCTCACACCCTCCCCCATGGACCTGCGCTACGCCACGCCGCTCGCCGCAACGCTGGCGTGCACTGTGGTTCCCCAGTCCGGAAGTCCGGGCCAACCGCCGGGACTCCCTGGGAATACCACCACTGGCTTCGAGCCTCGTGGACACAAGCGGTATCAGTCTGCTGACGGCCTGGATCAACAGCCCTGGTGGGTGCTAGCGACTGATCCGGGTGAGGTGGACGTGGTGCTGGTAGTGGTCCGCCCGGTACCAGGCGACCAGGCGTTCAACGGGCCGCCGCCGGCTGTCGAAGACCACCAGCCGGATGTGCACCAGGGGCGCGCCCACCGCGGTGCCCAGTAGTCCGGCGAGACGCGCGTCGGCCAGAGTGGCGGTGATGACCTGGTCGCCGGAGGCAATGTCCACGCCCTTGCGTTCCAGCAGCGTCAGCATCGGGCTTTCGTTGAGTTCCTTAAGGTCAAAGCGCACCTCCAGTGCGGCGGGGACGTAGGTCACGACGTAGCCGATCGGTTCTTTGTCGAGCAGGCGAACGTGGGAAGCGCGCTGCACCCGGGCACCCGGGGCCACCTGCAGGTCCTTCCGGGTTTCCGCATCCGCCTCCAGTTCCTGAACCTCTGCGCGGGCCACCCGGGTGTTCCGCCCCAGCCGCTGCACTTTGCGCAACAACTGCTCCATGTCGCCGAGGACTGGAGCGTCGGCGAGGTCCTCCACGACGAAGGTGCCGCGCCCGGCCTGCCGGGTGACCAGTTCTTCGTCCACCAGCATGTCGACGGCCTTGCGGATCGTGATCCGGGACAACTCGAAGAGTTCGCCAAGCTCGCTTTCCGTCGGCAGGCGCTGGCCAGGCTTGTAGGTGCCCTGGTAGATCCAGTCCCGGATCGCGGAGTAAACCTGGATGTACCGGGGGCTGCGCAAGGCATGGTCGGGCGCTGTTTTGCTCTGTCGGACCACGCTCAGGTGCGCCCCAGTCGCTCGGCGAGATGTATTAACATCATGACCACATCATAGCCCCAACCCAGCCAGGCCAGAGATCAGACCCATGAGCAACACCCCCTTAGAACCGATGGTCCGCGCCGACGGGACCTACCCGACCATTCCCCTGCGCCAGGAGGCGATAACCGCTGCAGTCGTGCAGACCCGCGTCCAGGGCATCAATGGTGCCAACCCGGGTCCGGACCTGAAGCGCAATCTGGACTACTTTCTGGAATGCATCGATATTGCCCAGAGCTCCGGTGGGCGCAGCGACCTGCTGCTGTTTCACGAGTTCCCGATCACGGGCTTCTCCGAGTGGACTCGCGACCAGCACTACAACCTGGCGATTGAGGTCCCGGGCCCCGAGACGGACGAGGTGGCGAAGCGGGCGAAGAAGTACAACTGCTACATCGTCTTCGGTACCTACGCGAAAGATCCGACGAACTGGCCGGGGCACATCCTGCACCTGATGATCATGGTCAAGCCGGACGGCACCATCGTTCAGCACTGGAAACAGCGCAACGTGCGGGGGATGTTTCCGGGTGGTGAGCAGTACACGTCGGTGATCTACGACGTCTACGACCGCTTTGTCGAGATGTATGGCCTGGACGCGGTGATTCCGGTGGAGCGCACGGACATCGGCAACATTGCGATGTCGGCCGTCCAGTTCGAGCCGGAGCTGTTCCGCTGCTTTGCCTTCAAGGGCGCCGAGATCATCTGCCGGGTGGCGACGGGCGGCTTCGAATTTGACGACATGCGGCTCACCTCCTACCACAACAGCCTGTACACGCTGATCTGCAACAACTCGGTCAGCACCCGGGGCCGCAATCCGGGCTTCTTCGAGGAAGCCTCCTTCGGCGGGTCGGGCCGCTCTGCCATCTTTGCCCCCCGGGGGCTTGAACTGTGCAAGGCCGGACCCTTTGAGACCCGGGAACTGGCCCGCATACCGATTGGCGAGTTCCGGGCCAGGCACCGGATTCCTGATCTGCACTTGAGCCTCTACCAGCCGGTCTTCGACCAGTACCAGGCGCGCTACGCGCCAGGTGGATATCTCGAGTACCTGCCCAAGGACAAGCGGGACGCATTCCGCTACTTCCAGGAGCGGGCCCGCTGGACCCACTACTGGTAGAGTCTGCACCTGATGTCGGACGGTGGGGCGTAACGACAGATGATCAAGGCACGGACCAGTCTGACGGCAGCCAGTACCAGGACGCGGGAGCACATCCTGCTGGCCGGGGAGCGGCTCGCATGAGACTGCGCAACCTGGGCTGGTCGAACCTGGCGATCTCGCCCATCGGCGTCGGCTGCATGAACTTCGGCTCGATGTGCGACCAGGCGGCGACCGATGCCATCGTGAGCACGGCCTTTGACCTCGGGGTGAACTTCTTCGACGTGGCTGACATCTATGGCGGGGCCATGAACCGCTCCGAGGCCATGCTGGGCAAGGCACTCGGTGGGAGACGCCATGCGGCCATCGTGGCGACCAAGTTCGGCGCCAAGCTGGGCGGCGGCGGCGGCGCAGCCCCGGGTGGCGGCTCGGCGGACTACATCACCAGGGCCGTCGAGGCCAGCCTGGCGAGCCTGGGCACCGACTACCTTGATCTCTACCAGCATCATTTTCCCGACGCCGGCACGCCGGTGGAAGAAACGCTGCGCGCGCTGGATAACCTCGTCCGGCAGGGCAAGGTCCGGCACATCGGCTGCTCCAACTACACAGGCGCGATGCTGAGTGCGGCCTCCGAGGTTGCCAACGGCCTCAGTCTCACGCCCTTCGTGGTGGCCCAGAACCGCTACAGCCTGCTGACGCGGGACATCGAAACGGACCTCGTGCCCGTATGCCTGACCCAGGGGGTTGGCGTCCTGCCCTACTTCCCGCTGGAGAGCGGCCTCCTGTCCGGCAAGTACCGCAAGGGAAAGCCCCTGCCGGAAGGCTCCCGGTTTGCGAAGTGGCGGGGTGGCGGCAGCTTCGCCTCGGAAGCCCGCTACGAGATCGTCGAGCGACTGGCCGTCTACGGTGACGCCCGCGGAAGGAGCGTGCTCGACCTGGCCATCGGCTGGCTGGTGGCGCAACCCGCCGTCGCGAGTGTGATTGCCGGCGTCACCCGGCCCGAGCAGCTGGTGCAGAACGTGGCTGCGGGCAGCTGGGAGCCGGCCGGGGAAGAACTGGCCGCAATTAGCGCCATCGCCGCCCAGGCCGTTCCCGCCTAGCCGCTTCCAGCCTGCTCTTCCGCCGCCTTGCGAAACGGCGCCAGCGCCGCCCACAGCGCCAGTGCCGCGAGCGGCACACTGATGCAGTTGACCAGCGCCATGGACTGGCCGACGGCCAGCGGGTCGCCGAAGTAGAAGTCCGTGATGGCGCCGACCGCTGTGGGCCCCACCCCGGCCGTGACCAGATTCAGCACCAGCATCCAGGTGGCTGAAATCTGCGCACGCATCTGGTTGGGGGCTACCAACTGCAGCGCGGCGGGCGCCATGGCCATGGAAAGACTGGCGAAGAACACGAACGGACAGAAGAGCAGCAGCACCAGTCCCGGATCCGTGGCCGTCGTGGCGAGTGCGCTGAGAGGCCACAATGCTGCCGCTGCGATCAACGCCACGCGTAACGGAGCGTCCCGATAGCCCCGCCGCTGGAGCGCGTCAGCCAGCCAGCCCCCGGCATAAACTCCGAGGGGGGACAGGATGACGAGAATGCCACCGAGACGCAGCGCCGCCTGGGGTGGCGTAAAGGCCAGCACTCGCGTGAAGAAGGCGAAGGCCCAGGTCACGATCGTGGTGATGGGGACGGCGAGCAGCGCGAAGCCGATGAAGTGCAGCACGAAAACGCGCCAGCGTTCGACGGCATAGCGCAGCACCGTGCCTAAGGGAATGCCGGCGGCGTGACCCGCGAGCTTGCCCCGCCGCGCCGGCTCGCGCACCGTCAGCATCAGCAGCGCGACCAGGATGCCGGGGAGCCCCACCACAAAAAATACGGCCTGCCAGGGCTGCACGCTGCCCACCAGGGGCAGGCTCAGCTCACCCGCCTTTCCGACCAGCTGAATCACGAGGCCGCCCACCAGGAACGAGAGGCCAGCGCCAAAAAAGGCGCCGGCCTGGTACACGCCAATGGCGCGGCCGAGCTTCTCCCGGGGAAAGTAGTCGGCAATCATGGAGTAGGCGGCGGGCGACAGCGCCGCCTGGCCCACGCCGACTCCGACCCGCGCGAGGAACAGTTCGAGGAAGTTCCGGGCGAGACCGCACACCGCCGTCATCAGGCTCCAGAGGAAAATTCCCCAGCCGATAATCGTGCGCCGGCTGTAGCGGTCGGCCCACCGACCGATCGGCAGCCCTACGGCAGCGTAGAACACGGCAAAGGCGAGCCCCTGCAACCAGCCGATCTGGGTATCCGTCAGCCCCAGGTCCTGCTTCAGGGGCTCCACCAGCATCGCAATGATGATCCGGTCGATGAAGGAGAAGATGAAGGCGATGACGAGGATGACCACCGCGTACCAGGCGATGGCCGGGCGCGGCCACGGCTGCTCGCCGGCCGGTGTCGAAGTCTGAGTCTGCATGTCGATCCCCCAAAGATGCCCCGCAGAATAGCGACCAGGGGGTGTCACGCCAAGCCGGACCTCCAGGCATTCAGTGCCAGCCACCAGCAGGCGGCTAGCGTCGCCAGAGCGGCAGTGCCAGCGGCCAGCTGCACCACGGTCGACTGAAGCCAGCGCGGGCGGCGCACATCATAGGCAGCGCCGGCCACCAGTCCTGCGACGAACCCGGTGAGATGGGCCACTGCATCAGTCTGCGCGTCGCCGGTGCCGATGAAGGCCAGCAAGACCCCGGAGCCAATCAGGGGTGCATAGCGTTTGGCCCAGCTGGCACCACCCCGGGCTTCCGCACGCCACATCAGGGCGGCGATCAGCCCCAGTGCGGCAAACACGGCCGTGGAAGCGCCGATCGCCCGGTGGGCAGGCGGCAAAAGAAGCAGATCCAGGGCATTGCCAGAACCCGCCGCCAGGAGAATGGTGGCCCAGGCCACTCCCGACCCGAGGTACTGGCCCGCGAAGGCACCAAAGAACGCACCGAATACCAGGTTCGCAATGAGGTGTCCGCCGTCCCCATGCAGGGTCAGGGCAGTGACCACCCGCCACCACTCCCCGGCCCGCAACGCGGCGCCGTCCAGCGCCCCGGCTTCCAGCCAGTCCACGCCATAGGCGACCCGCGCCTGCACGAGGAAGGCAACGACGAGGACGAGCACATACACGAAGACCCCCGGGTAGCCGTGGCCGTGGAGGGCAAGTTCCGGCTTCACCGGGCGGCGGCGGTTCTCCGCTGCATAGAGTCGCAGCTGCTCCCGGGCCCGCAGGGCGTGTTCCGCGGGGACGAGCAACAGCACAGCGTCTCGCGACCCATCGGCAAGCAGGTAGGGAATGCCGAGGGCATCCAGCACCAGGGCCTGTTCGTGACAATTCCCGCGGCGCCGGCCTTCGAAGACGACGGTCCAGTCTTCGGGTTTCAGGGGGTCAGTCATAGACGTTAAGAGTATAAACGGGCGGCTCGTTTACGCGCGAAATCGCTGGAAACTGGGACTGGTGCGCGGAGCCCCACCCGGTTAGCTTAGTTCCCTGACCCAACGCGCTCGATACCCCTGTCAGGCACACCGTGGACTATCTCTACTCACTGTATGCTGCGCTCGTCAGCATTAACGTCCCGAACGACAAGGCGCGGGCCGTTGGCGTTCGCCAAGACCTGGATGTCCTGGCGGCAGGCTTGCGCAAAGACCTGGAACTCCTGTCGACGACCATGACAGTCAAGCTCGGCTCCATGCTGGTGGTCGGATTCGGCGTGATGATTGCGCTGTCGAAGTACTTGCCGGACTGAGGGGCCTGGAAACTATGTAGCCCCGCCCGCCCCGCTTGTTTTCTGGTCGCGGCTAAAGCCGCTCCTACGCGGTGCCGCGCTCGTGCTACTTCAACAGCGTCATGTGGTCCTGGATGAACTGTGTGACTGACGTCGGCTCGCGACCGATCAGCCTTTTGAAGGTATCAGTCGTGTGCTCCAGGCCCGTTTCCGCAATTTCCCGGAACAGTTCGCAGACGGCATTCAGGTGCCAGGGCTCCAGAACCCCGGTCATCCGCGCGCGAAACTGGTCCATGGGCATCGGCACGTACTCGACCTTCGCACCCAGGACTGCAGTAAAGCGCTCTGCCACGGCATGGAACGTCAGCACCTCCGGACCGGTGATCTCGTAGCTCTGCCCGGCATGACCCTTCCCGGCCGGCCCCGGGCCGGTCAGAACTTCAGCGCATACCGCACCGATGTCCCGAATGTCCGCCATGCCAGTAGTCCCGTTACCCATCGGCAGGGAGAACCTGCGATTCGTCCTGATGCCGGCGGCACTGGCGAGCAGGTTCTGCATGAAGAAGTTCGGCTTGATCATGGTCCAGGCCAGGCCCGAGGCGCGGATGTACTCCTCCGCGGCCCAGTGGGCCCGGGGAATGGGCGTCTCCGCGTGAGCGACCGCTTCCATCGAGGACATCTTCACCAGGTGTTTGACCCCGGCAGCCACCGCCAGGTCCGTGAACTGCTTTTCCTGCTCCAGCTGGTGCTGGCCGTTTGGCAGGGTCAGGAACGCCTTCTCAGCCCCCTTGAGTGCGCGTTGCACGGTGTCCGCATCGGACACGTCACCCACCACCAGCTCCACGCCGGCAGCCTTCAGGTCCGCTGCCTTCGACTCGTCCCGGACCAGCGCCCGCAACCGGGCACCCTTCTGCAGCAGTTGCTGCGCCGTCTCCCCACCGGTCTTCCCGGTGACCCCCGTGAGCAAAATCATGCTTCTCTCCTGACCCAGTGCTAGGCGGTGGCCGCGAGGGTCAAGACCCCCAGATAGAGGCTGTCGTCACCGAGGCTGAATTGCAGGGCTGCCCGGCCCGCTGGGCCGGACTGCACTTCCACCTCGTACTGGCCGCTACCTTTTCCGAGCTTGTCGAACTTGAACTCACCGAAGGTATCCGTCGTCGTCCGGGCCACCTCGCGGCCCTGAAGCTTCAGCACGACTGCCGCGCCTTCGGCGCACTCCTCGACGCCCTTCACGTGAGTCACCACAGTGCCGCCGACCAGACAGCTGGTCATGAGGTGCAGGTTCTTGTAGTAGATGCGGGGCTTCGTGCCGAGTTCCGGCCGCAGCACTTCCAGGCCCTCCTCTGCCTGAAGCCGCTGCATCTCCCGGTCATCGACCTTGACGGCCCGGAAGACATCGGTCGGACAGCTTTCCTCGGCCCGGGTCTTCGCCCAGCCCGTGTCCAGCAGATGCGCATCGAAAATCCAGGCCTGGGGCAGCTGCAGTTCCTCATTCCAGGAGACGGCACCGTAGGGGCAGGCCTCCACGATGGCCTTCTGCCCCCGGGCCTTTACGGGATCGATGATCACGATCCCGTCGGGCCGCTTCCTGATGGCGCCATTCTTCGCCGCCTGCATGCAGGGAGCATTGTCGCAGTGATTGCACATCACCGGCATGAAGTGCGCCTCCACAATGGGATAGCGGCCGCGCTCCTGGCGTTCGATCTCCAGCCAGTTGTGCCCCTGGGGCGGCTGGGGCGCCGCATAGCCCGGGAAGTCGTTGCCGATGTGCTCGTCCTTGTTGGCCAGGAAGCAGATGCGACAGTTATCGCATCGCGCCACATCGATGATCATGTTCCATTTCGCGGTCATCAGGCTGCCTCCACCGGCTTCCAGGTGTCCACGCCGGTCCACTTCTCAAACTGGATCAGCGTAGTGTTCGGGCGGATACCGTGGCTTTTCGGCGTGATCGTCTTGCTGGGATTAAGCAGGTTGATACAGCCCCCCAGATCGGTCGACTTGCCGGGTTCACCGGCCGGCCGGTATTCGGCTGACGCCGGCGAAGCGCTGACGACACCCGGTCGCAGCCGGTCAGTAACCTGGGCCGCGCAGACCACGGAGCCCCGGACGTTCCAGAGCCGGATGAGATCGCCATCCCTGACCCCGCGAGCCTCCGCGTCCACCCGGCTGATCCGGGCCACGAGGTAGTAATGACCATCCACCTTGATGCGATGCTCACGGATATCACGCAGGGAACTGCCCTGGTCGTCTCCCATCAGGTGAAAAGGGTAGCGGGAGTGCGGCGACAGCAACTGCAACGAAAACCCTTCCAGGCCCTTGTCCCTTTTGCTGTCCTCATAGGTCGGAATGTACCTGTTCACCTGCGGCCGCTCAGGGTCATCGATCCGGCCCAGCGTCTCCGGGACGAACTCGTACTTGCCCGACGGCGTCTGCAATCCGCCGCCGAAATCCGCCACATAGTCTGAGGGCAGCGGATAAGGCTCCGGCACATCCTTTTTCCGGCCCTCATAGAACCACTTGTAGGCGGTAGGTGCCCGGGAGGCCTCCGGCTCGGCAGGCACAACAAAGTAGCCCTTCTTCAGGAACTGCCGCCAGGAGATGTGCTTGGACACATCGGACGAATCGAAGACCCGCTTGCACCAGTCGAGCTCGGTGTTGCCGCCCTCCGAGTACACGGCGCCCATGTCGAGCTTTTCCGCGATCGCCAGGAAAATGTCGTAGTCCGATTTGGACTCGCCCATGGGCTCGATGGCCTTGTGCTGCATGTTGATCACGCGGTGATTGCACATGGAATACATGTGATGCACATAACCTGCGCCGACATTGAGTTCCTCGCTGATATCCCAGCGCTCGAACACCGTACACGCCGGCAGGATGACATCCGAGAACCGCGTCTCGCCCTCGTTCCAGACGGACTGGTTGACGACGAACTTCAGGTTTTCGTGCTGGTACATGCGCACCCAGCGATTCGCATTGACCATCGTCCCGAAGGAGGCGCTGCCGTACTTGTAGAGCATTTCCACCCGCGCGTGCCCCGGCGACGGATAGCCAAAGGGAAAGAACTGGCCCTGGACTGAGTCGACCGCGGTCAGGTAGCCCATCGCCTTGCCATTCATGATGGCCTCCGGCAGGAATATCCGGGGGATCGCCTGTCTGACCGAACTCATGGTCACGATGTGGGGCATGCGCTGGTAGTTATTGGCCGCGTTGGCACTGTAGGCCAGATCGCCGGACATGCTGCCTTCGGCGTAGCCGGGGAAATAGAAATTGAAGTCGAGCGGCGTGCCGAACTGGAGGTTGCCAAAGTTGGAACCGGGCCTGCCAAGGCCCTGCATCGCACCCAGGATGGTCATCATCCGGGCCCACTGCACGCCCATGGGCCCGCGGCACGCGCCGCCAACGCCACTGCCCCAGCCACCGGCGCCGAGATAGGTTTTCTTGCGGCCCCATTCCCTGGCCAGCGCACGAACGTCCCGGGCGGGCACACCCGTTTCGGCCTCCTGCCACTCGGGAGTCTTCGGCGTGCCGTCGGTCTCGCCGAGCACGTAGGCCTTCCACTCATCGAAGCCCGTGGTTCTCTTCTCGACGAATGACTTGTCGTAGAGGTTCTCGGTGATCCAGACATGACACAGCGCCTGGGCAAACGCCGCATCAGTCCCCGGCTTTGGCGATATCCACTTGCCCCCGAGATGGGCTGCCGTGTGGTTCATGTAGGGGTCGATGTGCACCATCTTGATACCCAGCTCCTTGGCCCAGGCACGCCGCCGGGTTCCGTCAAAGCCGTAGGTGGCATCCGGATCACTGGACCAGAAGACGATCATCTCCGCCTCTTTGAGGCAGTCCTCCACCGTGCCGTAGGGCTCTGCGGCCCCGAGCCGCATGCTGTTGCCCCAGTGGTGCATGGCGCCCCAGAACCAGCCTTCCCAGCTGTCCGGGTTGTGCACCAGCTTCGTCACGCCGATCAGGTTCCAGAAGCGGTTGAAGGCACTCAGGTAATGACCCAGGTTGCCCCACTGATGGTGGGACCCGTTGGCCACCGCGACCGCGCCGGGACCCACCGCCTTGCAACGCTTGATCTCGCCGGCAACGATGTCGAGGGCTTCCTCCCAGCTGATCCGGACGAACTCCGACTTGCCCCGATTCTGGATATTGCGCTCACCGTGGGGATCGAAGTCCACGCGCTTCATCGGATAGAGAATGCGTTCCTTCGAGTACACCATGGACTTCTGGCACATGCCGTGGGCGGCCAGAGTCGTCTTGCGCGGCGGAGTAAAGGTCTTGCCGCGCGCCGTGATCGACCAGCCCTCCGCATCGTCGGCATCGAAGTCGATGGGCGTGGTCCGGATGATCTTGCCGTCCTTCACGTAGACAAAGAGCGGGCCGCCATTGGTGCCGTTGGTATAGCGGGTGACACCGCCACCCATGTCGGTGCCACTCTTCCAGGTCAGGGACTCCAGGCGCATGAGCGAGGACATGAACCAGACGGCCAGGTCGTCCCGACCCTCCATGGACACCTTGAAATTCTTCGCCGCATCGATGCGCTCCAGCTGGTCGAAGGGCGGCGTCAGAAAACTCTCCGCGATAGCCTTGTTCTTGAACACGATGGAGAGATCGGGGCTGGCGTGAATGCCGGCACTGGAGGTGATCTTGCCGTCCTTGAGCGTGATCCAGCGCCCTACCGGCCGGTCGCGCAGGCGAAACTGGGCAGTGAGGTTCTTTTCCTTCAGGCGGGCCGCGTAGGCGGGGTACACCAGTGCCGCCAGCCGCATGACCTGCGGTATTCCCCAAAAAATGATCGACAGCTTCATGGACGTCTCCTGGAACCGGCGCACCGAAGGCCTGGAATCTTATGATTAATGGGCTATCGGGCTTCTGACAATTATCAACGACCGGGCTACGCCCGGCTCGCGGCGCCCGTTTAGAGAACCTGGAACACCTCCTGCAGTGCGCCGCTGCCCGGGTTGCGGACCAGCATGGACGCGCACTTGCCGCGGCCCGGCAGAGCGAGCGTCATCGGGGCCGTGTACACCTCGGCGCCCGCCGCCGCGCAGGCCCGGGCAGACTCGTCGATGCTGGCAATCTGGAACGACTGGGCGAGGTAACCGATATTGGGGGCTACCGCCTCGGGCACCAGGTTGGGGACCGTGTAGTTCATCGGCGTCGCCAGCGCGATCTTGCCGTACTCGTGAGCGCCCTGGACGATCACGCTCCGGGTCTCGCAGTGCTCGGGGAGGCACAACGCGCGATTCGTCACCGGCCCCTTCAGCACAGATTCGATGAACAACGACATGCGCAGCGGCCCGTAGTAGAAGGCGATGGCCTTCTCCATATCGAGCACGCCATGGGCAGTGGTCACCACCGAGGTGTAGCCGGTCGGCGTGCGCCCGTAGGTGGCGATGAAGGCGAGGATATGCCCGATGACCGTTTTCGGGTCTTCAGTGAGCAGCTGAATGAGGTTGATCACCACGCCATCCGGTCCATCGAAAGCAGCTTCAAGGGTCTCTCCCACGATCGGACCGAAGTTGTTCCGCGCGGGTTCGCTCCAGAATTTGAAGCCCTGGGCCTTGAGCTGCGCGAAGTCCTGCGCAATGTCGCTGGCATAGATGTTCAGATTGAACAGGCCCGTGGCGCGGCGAATCTCCGGCGGCCGGACCAGCTGGCGCTCCCGCGCTGAAAACTGCATGAGCTGGATGCGGCCGACGGGGTCGGCGCCGTGGGCCAGAAAGGCACAGCGTGCGCTGGATCCTGCGGGGAGATGCCAGTAGCGCTCGAAGTCGGGACCTTCCCAGATGCTCGTCTCGACCACCGGCAGGCCCACCGTACCTGAATAAAACCCGAGGGACGCGTCGAGATCCCGGGCGCCGATGACCACGGCGCTAACTGGCACACTGACCATCGCGGCGGCGTTGCTTGCACTGCTGTTCATAATGAGTCTTCTGCTTTCGTTGGGGAGAGTGGGCTCGCGCCTGAAGGCGCTCCTGCGGCTTTATCGGTAATCGTGGCCAGCTGCCACTCACAGTCCGCCACCACGAAGTCCCGGACGGCCCTGACCACCCGGGCGTACAGGGAGCCAGCCGCCAGCTGGTCCGCGTTGTCAGCCAGCAGGGGCAGCCAGGCCGCCACATGCCGCCTGGCGAAGTCTGCCTGGGCGAGCTGAAACGACAGGGCATCAGCGTCGCTGTCCGCCTCTGCCTCGCGAAAGCACAGGTAGTGCATGAACTCGAGCTCGACGGACAGATGATCCGGCTGCCAGGCAAACTTGCCGTCGAGCACGTAGCCAAAGTACTCGTAGAAGCGGACCACCTCCTCCCGGGTTCCCGCGCGCTGACCACTTTGCAGGTCCTCGCGAATCGGGACCGGGGGCCCCTGGCTGCCCACCTCGAACATGCCGCTGTACTCGGCGCGCAATCGGGCCAGCTCGGCGCCACTGACCTCCGCAAGCAGGGCATCCAGATGGCTGGCGTGGGGCACCGCCTCCCCAAGGCCGATGCGCCCCCGCAAGGCGGCCCGGGGATCCAGGTCGTGGGGCGAGGCCACCAGCTCGGAGCAGGCGGCGTAGCACAGGCAGCGCAGACCGGCCGTGACGTCGGCCTGGCGGTCCACCACGATCCGGCCGGGCAGGGCCGGGTCGGGCGCCGTCGAAGTACTGGCAGAAATTTGCATAGGCAGGTCCAGTTCAGTGGGGTGCGGAGCAGCGCGGTGGGGTGCTCACAGTCTGGCAAGATACCGCGGTGATCTCCTACGCGGAAGCACTAGACCTCCTGCTGACCAGGATCGCCGTGCTGCCGGCCCGGACGGTGGGCCTGGCCGGCGCCTCCGGGGCGGTGACGGCCTCAGCCATTGCCGCCCGCCTGTCCGTCCCGGGTTTTGCCAACGCGGCCATGGACGGCTATGCCCTGCACGCGGAAGCCAGCCGGGCAGCAAGCGCGGCTGCGCCGGTCGAACTGGCGGTTTCCGGGCTCATCGCCGCCGGAACGCCGGCACCCCGGGTGCAGGCCCAGGAGGTCTGGGAGATCCTGACGGGCGCTCCGGTGCCCGACGGCCTGGATGCCGTCGTGCCGCTGGAGCGCGTCACGCGCCGCGACGGGCGGGACGGCACCGGTCCCCGGATCCTGATTTCCGAGCCCCTGCGGAGCGGCCAGAACATCCGCCAGGCTGGCGAGGACTTTGCGCGGGGCGAGATCGTGGTAACGCGCGGCACGCGGCTGGGACCCCACCACGTGATGGGCCTCGCCGCCTGCGGTGTGGATGAACTGCCGGTCGTCCGGGCGCCACGGGTTGCGGTCCTGACCACGGGCAACGAATTGCGGGCCCAGGGGACGGACCTGGCGCCCGGCCAGATCCGGGATGCCAACGGCCCTTATTTACGCTCCCTGTTACCGCAGCTGGGTGCTGAACTGACCACGGTGACCACCGCGACCGACAGCGCCGCCCATCTCCGGGAACAACTGGAAGCGCTGGCGACCGGTGCCGACCTGGTGCTGACCACCGGCGGGGTCTCTGCCGGCCGGCTCGACCTGCTCCCCGCCGTGGTGCGCGAACTTGGTGGCGAGGTGCTGTTGCACAAGGTGGCGATCCGGCCGGGGAAGCCCCTCCTCCACGCCCGGCTGCCTGGCGGCGTTCTGCTGTTCGGCCTGCCGGGCAATCCGCTGGCGGTCGCGGTTTGCATGCGGTTCTTCGTTATCCCGGCCCTCCGGGCGCTGCAGGGCCTGGCGGCGGAAGTCCCCCTGCCCGCCTTCACCACGGACGCCGTGCGCCGCCGGGGCGCCCTGCGCTTCTTCGCCAAAGCCGTCCTGGCGACGGATGCCACCGGCCAGCGACGAGTTCGGATTCTGCCCGGGCAGGAATCCTTCCGGATCGCGCCGCTGCTCAGCGCGAATTGCTGGGCCATCGTGCCCGAGGGCGACGGGGATATCCCGGCTGGCGGGCTCCTGGAAACCCTGCCTCTCTACCCGGACCTGTAGGCGCGCCTTGTAGGAGCGCCTTGAGGCGCGATGCCGGTATCGATCGCGCCTCAAGGCGCTCCTACAAGGCGCGGCGGGCCGGCAGGCCCACCGCTTCAAGGATGAAGTCTGCGATGCGGGCCACGTTGTCCCGCGCCAGCACGGGGAGCGTTTCGCCCGGCAACGGGGTATCGCTGACAATCGCCCGCACCCCCGGCGCGGCACCGGCAATGGCCGGCGCCGGCACCCCGGCGCGGCGGAGCTCCAGGCGGGGGTGAGCGCCGGACTTCCAGCCTTCGACCAGCACGAGATCCACACTCACGAGGCGGGCGATGAGTTCGTCAAGTCCGGGCGGGTTCTGGTCGCCGAGTTCGCGGATGTGGGCGACACGGCGCGCCGACGCCACGATGACTTCCGTGGCGCCGGCGGTCCTGTGCAGATAGCTGTCCTTGCCCGGGTGGTCGATGTCGAAGTCGTGGTGCGCGTGCTTGATGGTCCCCACGCGCCACCCCCGGGACGACAGTTCCTGCAGCAGCGCCACGATCAGCGTGGTCTTGCCCGAGTTCTTATACCCGGCAATGCCGAAGGCGGGCGGCTGCGGCAAGCCGGTCAGGCCATCTTCACCCAGACACTGCACCAGCCTTTGGCCGCGACCAGCTTGCCAGGGAAGATGGCGCAGGGCCGGTAGGCATCGCCCACCTTGCCCTGGAGCTGGGAGCACTTGTCGCACTCCTGGCCGGGGGCGAAGCGCGCCGCCTGCGGGCTCTTGCGGTCAACTTTGGCGATGTTGTCCACGTAGCCGAGAGCCTTGGCGGAGGGATCTGACTCTTCAAGCCTGGGCAGCTTGGCCGGAGCAGCCTGGGCGGCAGCCTGGGCGGCAGCCTGGGCGGCAGCCTGGGCCGAGGCCTGATTGGTGACGACGGCATCCAGCAGCACGGCGCCGGCAGGGACCGCCAGGGCAACCTGGGCAAGAAAGCGACGCCGGCTAAGTTCGGGCTTGTTCACGCGCAATTCCTTATGTCAGTGACTCGGTCGGACTAAGGGGGGAAGAGACGCTGGAAGTTTAGCAATCACCCACCTGTCGCGCACCTGAAGAAGTACCTGCTGCCTCACCCACCGGGTGACCGCGGTTACAAAAAGTTACAACGGGGACGCCGCAGGCCAGCAGTCCGGGCGTCGAGGCCGGGTTACTATCTCTACTGAAATCAAAGGACTCTGCATGCGCCCCATCGAGACACTGACCCGCCGCCCCTGGCCACTCGCCGCGGGCCTCACGCTGCTCGTGCTGCTCTGGCTGGCCTCCGGAGCACTCCGGCGCGAAAGCCCGGGCGCCGACGGCACGCAGGGCTCCACGCCGGCGCCCACGACCGTGGCCCGGGTCCAGATCCGGGCGCAGCAGGCTGAGTCCGTCACCCGGACGATCAGCGTCTATGGCCGCACCGCTCCGGCACGCACCGTGCAGATCAAGGCAGAGACCAGCGGCCGGGTGTCGGCGGTCGGCATCAGTCGCGGCGAGCCCGCCAGGGCTGGCCAGACCTTGCTGCAGCTCGACCTCCGGGACCGGCAGGGTCGCCTCGAACAGGCCCGGGCCAGTGTCAGCGAGTACCAGTCCGCCTGGGAGAGTCAGCAGGCACTGAAGCCCCAGGGCTATGTGTCTGACACCCAGCTCGCCGAGACCCGGGCCAAACTAGAGGGCGCGCGGGCAGAACTGCTCCGGGCCGAGCTGGATCTCGATTACATGACGCTGCGGGCACCCTTCGACGGGACCGTCCAGGAACGCGCCGTGGAAGTGGGCGACTTCGTCCGGCCGGGGGACCCGGTGGTCACCTTCGTGGACAACACGCGCCTGATCGTCACGGGCAGCATCGCCGAGCAGGATGCCGGCTTCGTCCGGGTCGGCGGGGCGGCCACCGCGGCACTGGTCACCGGGCAGAACGTCAAGGGCCGGATCCGCTATCTGGCCCCGGTGGCCGAAGAAGCCACCCGCACCTTCACCGTGGAGCTCGAGATTCCCAACCCGGGCGGCAAGCTGCCTGCCGGCGTCACCGCGGAAATGCGGATTCCGGGTGGTGAGGTGCTGGCCTATCGACTGGCCCCCTCACTCCTCACCCTGGATGCCGGCGGTGAACTGGGCGTCAAGACGGTGGACGCCAATAAGCAGGTCGAATTCCACCGGGTACAGATTGCCCGCTCCGAGGCCAACGGCGTGTGGGTCACGGGCCTGCCAGAGAGCGCCAGCATCATCGTGGTGGGTCAGGGCTACGTCTCGGCGGGCCAGCCAGTGCAGCCGGTGGAGGCCCCGGCTGAAACCGCGCTGGCGGCCGGCCAGGGTGGAACCAGCCCTGCGCTTCCCCGGGCAGCCGCCGGGCAATGAACGCCCTTATTGATCTTTGCGTCAGTCGGAGCCGGGCCGTCCTCGTGGCCCTGGCGGTGCTGCTCTTCGCCGGCGCCAGCGCCTATCGGGGGCTGCCGAAGGAAGCCCAGCCCGACGTGGACTTCCCCTACATCAGTGTCGAGGTCCTGCTGGACGGCGTGGCCGCCGAAGATGCCGAGCGGCTGCTGGTGCGCCCCCTGGAGCAGCAGCTGCGCAACATCGAGGGGCTCAAGGAGATGGTCTCCTCGGCGACCGAGAACCGGGCCTCGGTCACTCTGGAATTCGGGCCGGAGGTCGACGTGGACCAGGCGCTGACGGACGTGCGGGAGCGGGTCGACCAGGCCAGGGCGGAGCTGCCCGAGGACGCCCGGGAGCCCACGGTGAACGAGGTGAAGTTCTCCCGGTTCGATCCCATGCTGGTGATCAACCTGGGCGGGAGTGTCCCGGAACGCACCATGAACACCATTGCGACCACCCTGCAGGACCGCCTCCAGTCCATTGACGGCGTGCTTGAAGTCAACATGGTGGGTATCCGCAAGGAAATTCTTGAGATCGTCGTCAACCCGCTCAACCTGGAGAGCTATGGCCTCTCGCCGGCAGATGTCCTGAATTTTGTCCAGCGCAACAACCGGCTGGTCGCTGCCGGGTCCATGCAGTCGGACCAGGGTCGCTTCGCGGTCAAGGTGCCCGGAGTCATTGAGTCGCCGGAAGACGTGCTGGCACTGCCGATCAAGGTGGACGGCGAACGGGTCGTGCACTTCCGCGATATCGCCGAAGTCCGTCGCACCTTCAAGGACCCGGAGAGCTACGCACGCCTGAATGGCGAACCGGCGGTGGGCATCCGCGTCGTCCAGCGCAACGGCTCCAACATCCTCAGAACGGTCGATGCCGTGAAGATCGCCGTGGCCGAAGTCCAGGAGAGCTGGCCGCCCGGCATCTCCGTCACCTACAGCCGGGACAAGTCGGTGCGGGTTCGCGAGGACATCAACCAGCTGGTCAACGACGTGTTTATCGCGGTATTGCTGGTGGTGATCTGCCTCATCGGCATCCTCGGCCTGCAGAATGCCCTGCTCGCAGGCATCTCGATTCCTGGCTCCTTCGCCGCGGCCTTTGTGTTGCTGGCAGTCACCGGGATGACCATGAACCTGGTGGTGTTCTTCGGCCTGATCATGTCCGTGGGCCTGGTGGTGGACGGGGCCATCGTGGTGGTCGAACTCGCCGACCGGCGGATGGCCGAAGGCCTGGATCGCCGGGTCGCCTATGCCGAGGCGGCCAAGCGCATGGCCTGGCCGATCTTCGCGTCCATTGCCGCCACCATCGTCGCGTTCCTGCCGCTGGTCTTCTGGCCGGGCATCATCGGCAGCTTTCTCCGTTACATGCCGATTGTGCTGATCTACACGCTGGCCGCTTCCCTCGTGATTGCGATGTTCGTCGTCCCCGCCCTCGGCGCCATTTTTGGCCGCAGCGGGCACCTCACGCCGGAGGCGCGGGAGCAGCTGGGCCTCGCCGCAAGCGGAGACCTGGGCAGGATCAGCGGCTGGACCGGCCGCTACCTGCGGGTCGTGACCGCCGCCATCAACCGGCCCTGCATGACAGCGGGCGGAGTTACGGCCCTGCTGGTCGCCGTGTTCGTGACCTACGGAGCACTGGGCCGGGGCATTACGCTGTTCCCGAACGTGGATCCGGAGCAGGGCAGCGTCGATATCCGGGCCCGGGGTGACTTGTCCACCCAGGAGCAGGACCGGCTGGTGCGCAGCGTGGAGGAGCGGGTTTACGGCGTCGCGGGCATCAAGAACGTCTACGTGACCTCCGGCGCCGGCAACAAGGGAACCGCACCAGACCAGATCGGCTCGATCAGCCTGAACTTCGACAACTGGCGGGAGCGGCGGCCGGTGGCCCAGATCATTGGCGAGATCCGGGAGCGCACCGCGGGCATCGCCGGTATTGTGATCGAGCCCCGGCTGCCCCAGAACGGACCCATTCAGGGCAAGCCCCTGAACATCGAAGCGTCGGCCCAGTCGCTGGATGCCCTGCGGGACGCCGTCAACAAGCTGCGGGAATTCGTCGCGACGATTCCGGGCGTGATCAACGCCGAAGACACCCGGCCCCTGCCCGGCATCGAGTGGCGCATGGAGGTCGATCGCGCCCAGGCTGCCAAGTTTGGTGCGGACGTGTCCCTGGTGGGCAATATCATTCAGCTGGTCACCAACGGCATCAAGCTGGGCACGTACCGGCCCGACGACTCCGACGAGGAAATCGATATCCGCGTCCGCTTTCCCTCCGCCGACCGGAGCCTGGACAAGCTGGCCGCCCTGCGCATCCCCACGAAATCCGGTAACGTGCCCGTGGGCAGTTTTGTCTCCCGCAAGCCCGCCGAGGCCACCCGCACCATCATGCGAACCGACATGCGCCGGACGATGCTGGTTCAGGCTGACCTGGAACAGGGCGTGCTCATCGAACCCGTCCTTGATCAGGTCAGGGCCGCCCTGCCCACCCTCGGTCTAAATCCGGAAGTGCAACTGCGCTTCAAGGGCGGCGCCAGGGACCAGCAGGAGACGGCGGCATTCCTGGGCAAGGCCTTCCTCGTGGGCCTCGGCCTCATTGCCCTGATTCTGGTGGCCGAGTTCAACAGCCTCTTCCAGCCGCTGCTGGTGCTGACGGCGGTGGCGTTTTCCACGGGCGGAGTGCTGCTCGGGCTCATGGTGACGGGCAGGCCCTTCAGCCTGGTGAACTGCGGCATCGGCACGATCGCCCTCGCGGGCATCATCGTGAACAACAACATCGTGCTCATCGACACCTTCAACAAGCTGCGGGATGCCGGGATGGCGGCCCGGGAAGCCATCCTGCGCACCTGCGCACAGCGGCTGCGGCCGGTTCTGCTGACGAAGGTCGTCATGATCCTGGGCCTGCTGCCGATGGCGCTGAAACTCAACATCGATATCCTCGAACGCAAGGTGTACTTCGGCGGACCCAGCGGCCAGTGGTGGGCGGAAATGGCCACCGTGATCATCGGCGGCCTGATTTTCGCGTCGATCCTCACCCTCATCCTCACGCCGAGCATCCTGATGATCGAAGCACGGCTGGGCAGCTGGTTCGCGGCGCGGCGGAGACGATCTGGAGGAGCGCCTCTAGGCCCGATTCCTGGCGATCGCGCCTAAAGGCGCTCCTGCCCATGGCATCGGTAATCACCCTCACCACCGACTTCGGCCTCAAGGGGCCCTTTGTCGGGGTGATGAAGGGCGCGATCCTCGCGCGACTGCCGGCTGCCCAGATCGTCGACCTGACCCACGACATTCCCGTCCACTGGCCCATCGAGGCCGGCTTCTGGCTGGCCCGCTCCTACCGCTACTTTCCGCCCGGGACCGTGCACGTGGCGGTGGTCGATCCCGGCGTCGGCACGGCCCGCAGCATCATCGCCGGGGAGCATGACGGACATTTTTTCCTGGGACCGGACAACGGCCTGCTGCAGCCGGTGCTGGGGACCACGCCGGCACGCTGTTACCGCCTGAGCGAAACCTGGCGCCAGCAGCAGGGCTGGCCCAGTCCCAGCCACACGTTCCATGGCCGGGACATTTTCGCGCCGCTCGCCGCCGAGCTGGCTGCGGGACGGCTGGCAATCGGGGACATCGGCCCGCCCGCCGGGGAGCTGATCCCCTCGCTCCAGGAGGAACCCCAGGCCGGACCCCATGAGATCCGCGGCACCGTGATCGCGATTGACAACTTTGGCAATCTGATCACCAACATCGATGCCGGTCTGCTGGCGGGCTTCCGTAAACCGGAGGTACTGGCCGCCGGGCATCGCCTCGCCCTGCGCAAGACCTACGGCAACGTGCAGCCGGGTGAATTCCTGGCGCTGATCAACTCGTTTGGCGTCCTGGAGATCGCGCGGGCGGAAGGCAGCGCTGCAGACTCCCTCGGCCTTGGCCGGGGCGCTCCCGTGATCGTGCTGAACGCCACCCGGTAGGAGCGCCTTTAGGCGCGATCGATAGCGGAATCGCGCCTGAAGGCGCTCCTACCCCTCCACCTTGGCCCAGGAGTCCCGGAGCGTGACCACCCGGTTAAACACGGCCTGGCCGGGACGGTGATCCACCCGGTCGGCCACGAAGTAACCCAGACGCTCGAACTGCAGAACCACACCCGGCGGCACCTCCAGCAGCGATAGTTCCAGCCAGGCCTTGCTCTCGATACGCAGTGACTCGGGATTGAGGAAGGTCTTGAAGTCCGCGTCCTGGCCGTCCGGACGGGCCACACTGAAGAGCCGGTCGTAGAGCCGGACCTCCGCCCGGACCGCCCGGGCCGCGCTGACCCAGTGAATGGTGCCCTTCACCTTCCGCTCCGCGCCACTCATCCCGCTCCGGGTTTCCGGATCGTAGGTGCAGTGCACCTCGGTCACGCGACCGTCCGCGTCCTTGACCAGGTCGTGGCATCTGATGATGTAGCCATAGCGCAGGCGGACTTCCCCACCGGGCCGCAGGCGGAAGAACTTCTGCGGCGCGTCCTCCATGAAGTCGTCCCGCTCGATCCACAATTCCCGGCCGAAAGGCAGCTGCCGCTCACCAAGATCGGGGCGATCCGGGTGGTTGGCAGCAGCCAGCAGCTCGGTCTGCCCGGCCGGATAGTTGGTCAGTACCACCTTGAGCGGGTTAAGTACCGCCATGGCGCGGCTTGCCCGGACATTGAGATCCTCGCGCACACAGTTTTCCAGCAGACTCATCTGGACCCTGTGCTCCTTCTTGGTCACCCCGGTGCGGCCGACAAAGTCCCGCAACGCCGCCGGCGGGTAACCGCGCCGGCGCATACCGGCGATGGTCGGCAGGCGCGGATCGTCCCAGCCCGCCACGAGCTGCAGCTCGATCAGCTCGGCTAGCCTGCGCTTGCTCGTGATGGTGAAGGCCAGATTGAGCCGGGAAAACTCGATCTGTCGGGGGCGGGCAGGTAACTGCAGGTTAGCGAGAAACCACTCGTACAGCGGCCGGTGATCCTCGAACTCGAGCGTACACAGTGAGTGCGTGATGCCCTCCAGCGCGTCGGAGATCGTGTGGGCAAAGTCGTAGAGCGGGTAAATGCACCAGGCAGCCCCCGTCCGCTGGTGAGTGGCCCGGCGAATCCGGTAGAGCACCGGATCCCGGAGGTTGATGTTGGGCGCGGCCATGTCGATCTTCGCCCGCAGGACGTGCTCCCCGTCGGCAAACGCACCGGCCCGCATCCGGGTGAAAAGCTCCAGATTCTCGGCCACCGTGCGGCTGCGGTGCGGACTCTCCCTGCCCGGTGCCGTCAGCGTCCCCCGGTACTCCCGCATCTGCTCCGGGGTCAGGCTGTCCACGTAGGCCTTGCCAGCCCCGATCAGCGCCACCGCACAGTCGTGAATCTGTGCAAAGTAGTCTGAGGCGTGGGTCAGCCGGTCTGCCCAGTCGAAGCCGAGCCACCGGACCTGATCGATGATGGCATCCACGAAGGCCTGGTCTTCCTTCAGCGGATTCGTGTCATCGAGCCGGAGGAAACACCGTCCGCCCGCCTCTGCGGCCACGCCGAAATTCAGGCAGATGGACTTGGCGTGGCCCACGTGGAGGTAACCGTTGGGCTCGGGTGGAAAGCGCGTGACGATGACGCTGTGCCGGCCGGCTGCCAGGTCATCCGCAACAATCTGGCGGATGAAATCCCGGCTCTCAGGGGCAGCGTCGCTCGCTGCTTCGTTCGCTGGGTCACGCGTGGCGTCGTTCACTGGCTCAGCGCACCTTCAGATTGGTGCGGGCCTCGAGCGCGGAGAGGATGTCGCGCTTGCGGAAAAACGAGGTGGCGAAACGGCCGGCCGCCTTGCCGGGCGTCATCCAGGCGATGCGCGCGCCCTGCTTGGTGCTGGCCAGCGCTGCCTGGGCGAGAAACGGCGACACGGTTTCGACCGTATCACCGAGGATATTCAGTGTGCGCTTCGCCCGCTCCCAGTCCGCCGCATCCCGACCCTTTGAACTGTAGAGCAGCAGGTCCGTAGCCACGATGCCGGGGCTCAGCGAACCCACGAGCACATTGGTCCCGGCGCACTCTTTAGCCAGCGACGCTGTCAGGTAGCGGATGGCGCGCTTGGTGGCGCCGTAGACCGACAGACCCGGCCGGGACAGACCGTCGCTGCCGAAGCCCTCGAAAGTGAAAACCTTGCCCCCCGCCGGCTGGCCGCGCATCCTGGCAATGGCAACCTGGCAGCCATACAGAGTCCCCAGGAGGTTGGTGTCCACCGTGGTCTGCAGCTGGTCCCCCGGCAGGTCGGCCAGCAACACCCGGTCCGTGGCCACGGCGGCGTTGTTGATCCAGATGTCGATCCCGCCGAACCGGGCCACCCCTGCCGCCCAGGCCGCCTGGACAGAAGCCAGCTGGCGCACGTCGCAGACCACCCCCAGGACGTCACCCAGAGCGCTGAGGTCCCGGGTTGCGTCGGTTACCGCGGCGGCACTGCGGCCCGTAACGATCACCCGATGCTGAAGCCGCAGGAATTCCCGGGCGAGGCCCTTGCCGATGCCGCGGGTGCTGCCTGTGATCAGGATGGTCTGCATGGGCTGGGTCCTGTGCGTGAGGGCGCGACCTTAAGGTATCGGCGCCCGACCTGTCCATGCCGCAACTGCCTCCTGGCCAGCGGCCCGTTCAGCCTGTCGCGGGCCCACCACGCGTTGACTGTACTGGTTAAAAGCTATAGTTTCGGGGCTTGACCTGCGCGCCACGATCTGTTTGCCGCAGGCCCTGTCTCTGGGGTGAGGAGCTAGCTGATGTCCAACGGAAAAACCGTAGTAGTCGTAGTTGGGGTGAGGAGCTAGCTGATGTCCAACGGAAAAACCGTAGTAGTCGTAGTGATGACCCGTACCGGCCTGTTGCTGGCCACCATGGCGACGACCCTGCTGACCGGCCAGCCGGCCATGGCCCAGGCCGGGGCGCAAGGAGACATTACTGAAATCATCGTGACAGTCCGCCAGCGGGCTGAGTCGATCCAGGACGTCCCGGGCTCTGTCTCCGTATTTACGGCGGCCGACATCGAGGCCACGGGCATCCAGCGGGCCGAGGACTTTATCTACCAGACGCCGGGGGTGTCCCTCGTCGCCAACGCCGCCGAAGTCGGCGACCCCCAGGTGAATATCCGGGGCATCAACGGCACGCGGGACGCGGAAGCCAACTACGCGCTGATCATCGACGGCATCCTGATGACCAATCCCGCCGCGCTGAACCGGGAATACATCAACCTCCAGCAGATCGAAGTCCTCAAGGGCCCCCAGGGCGCCATCTACGGCCGCAACGCCGCCGCGGGGGCCTTCATCATCACCACCGAGAAGCCCGGCAATGAGTGGGGCGGACAGGTCCGGGCCAGCTTTGCGGAGGATTCCACCGAGGTCTTCTCCGGTGTTTTCTCTGGCCCGGTCAGCGATACCCTGGGCGTGAGCGTTTCCGGCAGCTTCCGGGACAGCGACGGCTACTACAACAACGCCTACTACACCTCCGATCGCTTCCTCGGGCCGGGGTCCGCTCCGGACTCGGCCAACGTGGACAGCTTCAAGAGCTACGACGTGGGCACCCGGGCCCTCTGGGAGCCCTCGGAGAACCTGACCGTGGATGCCAAGCTGCGCTTTAGCCAGGTGGAGGCCAATTCCATCGCCTTCAACTCCGTATTCCAGATCCCGAGCCTGGTGCCCACGCTGGAATCCTTCGGCCAGAGCCCCGAAATGGCGGCTTTCGGCGACGAGGACGTCAACGGCCACAAGTTCCAGTTCGACAACAACATCAAGCCCTTCAACAATCAGGACTCCGTGGAAGCATCCCTTAAGGTTGACTACGACCTGGGCTGGGCGGATCTGACCGGCTGGGGCCTGTACAGCGACATCGATAACAACCTGGGAGCGGATGGCACCAGCGGCGCCTTCGGCTTCTTCTTCACGGAACAGCAGTGCATCGACACCACAGAAGGACTTGCCTTCTACCCGGTCGCGCCGCCCCAGATACTTCTTCCGGCGGCCTTCGGCGGGGTTTCCAGCTCGCTCTACGGCGCCTACACCCCCACGGCCTGCGACGGCACCCAGTACCAGGAGCGGAACCAGACGGACTACTCCTTCGAGATCCGGCTGGCCTCCAAGGGTGACCAGCGGCTCCGCTGGCTCGGCGGTCTCTATTACCTGAACATCGACCGGGAAGTCGGCGTGAACACCGGCATCGACCGGGGCTTCGGCGTGATCGCCAACCTCTACACCACGGATGTCCGCAACCCGACGGAACAGCTGGCCCGGGACCAGTTTACGACCAACGTCTACTCGGCCTTTGGCCAGCTGGCCTATGACCTGACCGACACCATCGAGGCCTCACTGGCGCTGCGCTACGACCTGGAGGACCGCAAGGTTCAGAACCAGGTGCCCGTGGACGCCAC
>SHZI01000083.1 GCA_009692345.1 Gammaproteobacteria bacterium
GCTATCCCGCCAGAACACCAGCCGCTCGCCGAAACGAACCTTGGCCACGGGGCGAGCACGGAGTTCCGCCGAGCTCAGCACCGCGTGCCAGTGACCGCTGGAGTAGTTCATGCGGGGGACTTCATCAGCTTGCGGCCGGCAGCCCAGAAAAGTACGGCGACGCAGGCCAGGTTGAACACCGCGAGGAAGAAGAGCTTGGCGGTGTGCAGGCTGACGGCCAGGCCGGCGACAGACAGCGGCGGCGGCTCCGGGTGGAGGACGACCCACACGAAGCCCACGTTCTCGCCCCAGTCCATCAGCACGGCGGCGTAGCCCACGGCGACGACGAGGGTGAACAGCCCCTGCCGGCGGCTGGGCAGGAAGCGGAACAGCCAGCCGGCGATGAACATCATCGCCGTGAAGGTCAGCAGCGGCCAGGCAAAGTCGAAGCCGGACCATTGCAGGTAGTAGTGCACGGCCTCCGGGGTGTAGCTGCCCGCCTGTACGATCAGGCTGGCGACGGTGAGGCCCGGCTGCACGTCCACGAAACTCTGGCCGTCCGTCAGCGCCGCGAAGTGCACCTGTGAGGGCTTGAGACCGAACCAGGTGGCCACCAGGGACAGTGCCAGGAGTGGCAGGAAGACCGGGAGCCGGAGCGAGCGGCGGATGAGGTCCGCTAGGGAGCGCATGGGGAATATCAGTTCGGCCCCAAATAGTCGCGCTTCCCGACCGCTACGCCATTGTGACGCAGGATGTCGTACGCCGTGGCGCAGTGGAAACAGAAGTTCGGCATCGACCGATGGAGCAAGAACTGCACGCCGCTATAGTCAACTGAGACATCGCGGCGCGTGCGCGTAATGATCTTTTCTTCCGTGCCGTCGATCTGCGCCGGCTTCAACGTCTGCATAAACGCCACAGTCTGCTCGACGCGTGCAATGAGCTCGGCCAGGCTCTTTTCGTTTTCCTCGACCTTCGCCGGCTCCTGGCCTGTCAGGATAACTACGTTGCGAGCGTGGTTGGTGGCCTCCTGCACCTGCTTGGTGAAGTGGAACATATCCGGATACAGCCGGTAGCTAAGCAGGCTCGCCTCGTCCCACTTCTTTTCCGCATAGTGCGCAGCGGCTTTTTTCAGGCAATCGGCCAGGCCGTTCAACATTTTTATGTAGATGGGAACGGACGCCTGATACATGGATAAGGCCATGGTCTATTTTCTCCGTGAATGGGTGAAGTGCTGACCGAGGCCGCCTCTGGCGGGACTTCCCTGATGTGCAGGGACAATACAGGGAATTCCGCTACCGCGCTTCAGCCTCGCTCACCAACTGCCTCAGGTTTGCAACGGTCCGCCCCAGCTCTGCTGCGATCCCGGACGGCCCCCGTTCCTGGAAGACCGTGACCAGGGACTCGTAGTACCAGAGGTGAGGCCCAGCGCTGCGCGCATCCTTGTTGAACCGCTGCCACAGGGCCTCACCGGTATGCCGGTAGTCCTCGAGGATGCAGCGGGCGTTGTGCAGCTTGTCCGCGGCGGATACCAGAAGTGCGGAGGGAGAATCCGTTGCCCGCAAGTGCTCGAGGTAGGCCTTCTTGCGCTCCCGCCACGGCGGCTTGGGGATGACCTCCGCATCAGTGCAGGCGTTGACGATGGCGAGCACCGCCGGGCCGAAGCGCCGCTCGATTTCGGCCCGCAGGCCCGGGGCTTTGCCCGGCCAGCTCTCGGCCTGGTCTTCGATGGCGTCGTGGAGAAGCGCCCCGATCGCCTGGTCTTCAGTACCCCCGTTCTCCTGGACCAGGCCTGCCACCGCGAGCAGGTGGGAGGCGTAGGGAATACTCGTCCCCTTCCGGAACTGCAGGCGATGGAGATTCACCGCAAAGCCGAGCGCCTCGTCGAAGCGCACAGACGGTGGTGTGGGTTCCCTTCTATCAGTCTTTCTGAGCTCTGCCATATACGTAAAACCTCCTTTTCTACTGACCACTAGGCAACAGAACCGGCATCAGGCTCCTCTTCCGGAAAAATCCGGTAGTAGCTCTTCGGGGCATTCCGCCGCATCCAGTCCTTGCGGCGATTGATCTCCGCCACCGTCGGAGGCAGGTCGCTGCCCGGACCCGTCATCCAACCGGACAAGCACACGTAAGAACTCCTGGGCGCCAGCGGATTGCTGCGCCAGGTGCGCAGGATGTAGTCATACATCATGACTTCCACGAACATGGCTGCCCACCGGCCTGCCCTAGCCCCTAGCTCTGGTCCCAGGCATCGATCTTTAGCCACTCGTCGGCCGGGCAGTCGGCCAGCAAGGCCCCGGGGGCGACCGGCTCGCCAGTTTCCCTGCAGGTTTCGGGGCCGATGTCCCAGGGGCCCTCGGACCCGGGCCCCGGCCCCGGCCAGTGGGCCCGAATGACGCTGGCCTGCGCGGTGAAACTCCACGGGTAGCCGTTGCCACCCAGGTCAATCGCAGCGCCCGACTTTGCGAGGGCCTTCAACCACCCCAGCCCAAACAAACCCTCATCCCAGTACAGCAAGGCGCGATGGGTCTCCGACTCGGGAGTTGCCGGGACTGAGCCACCATCGACCTGCCTGCAAACGAAGATCTGCCAACCGAGCATGACCAAGCCTCCTGTGCGTTGCCAAAACACGCATCCGAAGCCGGCATTCCAGTGGGTTCCCGGTGGGTTCCCGGTGGTTGCCAGGACTGGCCACATCCTCCCCGCCTGGGGAGTACCACCTTGCCCGGCGGGCAGGTTGGTGGAGCGTCAGCTCCGTCTTGATGCAGGAAGAACAATACTGGAGCGCGAGGAAATTGGCCAAGAACGTATTGGCATGTGGGGAAAGTTTGGGCGAATATGAACAAAGTTTCCCAGGACAAAGGACCGTGCGATGGAGTGGTACAACGGCTTCTCTCCCGCACAGCGGAACCGCAAGTTGCAGGCACTGCACCGCGAGTTTCCCGGCAAGTCCCACCGATACTTCGCGCCTCCTTGCCATGTTTGCGGTGATACCCAAACGACGGTGGCACCACACAGCGAGGACTACTCTTGGCCTCCCAAGTGGGAACGTCCAGCGATGTTTGCCGTCTGCCGGACCTGTCATGGGCGACTGCACAAAAGGTTCAATGCACCCTGGTCCTGGGAAGCCTATAAGCGGCACCTTCGCCGAGGCGGGTACGGATCTGATCTCAAGCGTATACCGCGAGAGGCCCGGCGCGTTGCGCGCCTTGCCAAGGAACTGCAGGCCGGGAAGGCGTTCCCGCTGGAGCCACTAAATAGCGGCCGGCCTAAAGAGATCTGGTGGGAGAGCCTGGACCCCCGCTAGACGAACCCTGTGTTGACCAGGCGGGCGCATGCGGAGGACACGGCTTCAGCGCTTACGCGTCTCGCCTTCCACGATCACCAGGGGACGCAGGCTCCCCATCTTTGCTGGGCCGATACCCTTGACCCGGTCGAGGGCATCGATCGCGTCGTAGGGCCGCTCAGCGATGATAAGGGTCGCCAGGGCCGGTCCAATGCCGGGCAGGGTTTCGAGCTCATCGGCACTGGCGGTATTGATGTTGACGATGAGCGTGCCCTCGCGGGAGGGCAGGAAACGGGACAGGTAGGTGAGGTCGCCGACGAGCACAACGATGAGCGCCACGACGCCAGCAATAGCTGTGATAGCGGCGATGACGGCCGTCAGCGAGAGCTTCTGCCACCACGCCCTACGGGACACCGGCGGCTCGTAGTCAAAGCGTTTCCGCATGTAGTCGCGGTCATCAAGGGACATCCGTGCATTCCCCAGCCTATTGGACCTGATCCAACTATCATAGACCCATGCGGCCCTCTAGCCCACGTCAGCCCTTCCCTCGGCACGGCGAGCCGCGCTTCTGGCCATCGTCCCCGTCCCGGTTCGCCCGATGACCGGCGACTGGTTGAGCAATGAAGTCGAGGAGGCAGTTTCCGACTACCTGACCATGCTGCGTCTGGAACTTGCCGATGAACCCTTCAACAAGGCCGAGCACAATCGGCAGCTGCAGGAGGCCTTGCCTGAGCGCAGCCGGGGGTCGATTGAGTTCAAGCACCAGAACATCAGTGCCGTCCTAATCGAACTGGGCTACCCCTACGTGGAAGGGTACAAACCACGAGGGAACTATCAGGAGCTATTGCGGGAGGTGGTGTTAGCCCGCCTCGCAGAAGATTCGGGCCTGTCTGCCCTGGTTCTGCAGGTCGTGGACGGCCCGGTCGATGCACCACCGGAAGTTGATGAACTATTGGGAATACTGGTCGATCCTCCTGAACCGGAGAAGGCTGATCGCACGCGTGAACCGAGGCGACCCTTAGCGCGAATCGGACGCCAGCCCAACTACCTCGAGATTGAGGCGCGCAACCGGTCACTCGGCCTGGCGGGCGAGGAACTAGTGATGCAGTTCGAACACCGCCGCTTGTGGACTGCAAACAAGAAGTCGCTGGCCGAGCGAATAGAGCATGTGAGCCGCACGCAAGGAGACGGCCTGGGCTACGACATCGAGTCCTTCGAGGAGTCGGGTCAGCCACGCCTGATCGAGGTGAAAACGACCCGATTTGGCGCGCTAACTCCGTTCTTCGTATCCAGGAATGAAGTGCAGGTCTCCGTGGAGAGGCAGGATGACTACTCCTTGTACCGGGTTTTTGATTTTCGGTCGAAACCGAGGATATTCACCTTGCCGGGTTCACTCGATGGCAGTTGCGTGTTGAACCCGGTCCAGTACCGGGCATCGGTACGCTAGGAAGGGCTTTAGCAGGACTTCTCAAATCACGACCTCTACTACTACTTTCACTCGTGTAGGAGGTGATCTCAGAGCCCATTTTGTGGCCATTCAAGTTGCGAGGCCTTCACCATCCAAGAGAACGGGCTGGGAACCTGATCGGAGGTGCCACGACCGTTTAACCTCACTCACCCGAGCAGCGACTTCTGCCCCGGCTGCCAACGTCCCATCTCAAGCCCCGCGGTGCCGATGCCCAGTCCTTTGAGCCATTTGGCCACAGCGTCGATGCTGCGCCAGGTCCGCACGGCGCCCTTCGCCGTCTCGATGATGAAGCTCCGGCCGGGGGCATCGATCTCCACGTGAAAGACGGCACCGTTGGCGACCACACGCGCGCGCTTGACCGCCGCGGCGTCAATCAGCATCCGCAGCGCCTTCTCGTTAATGGTCGGTCCCCAGCGACAGGTCCTGCTGTTCGGGAATGGAGATTCCAAGCGCGGCGCAATGCCGGCGGATCAGCACTTCGATCAGGTTGGCGATCGACCGGTGGTCGCGAACAGCCGCTTCGCGCAAGGCCTCCTTGAGGACCGGGTCGATGCGCAGATTCAGGGTGGCTGATTTGGGCAAGACCATGGGAGTGCCTCAACTGCGTGTACCGCAGATGTATTGTTTATGTAACGCACAATACTAGGCACGGGTCTGCTCGGCAAGCTGGGTGGGCCTTTCAGGACGGCCAGAACCCTCACCGGAAGCAAGCCCTATTGGGAACTCCCCGCTAGGGTCGCCAACCACGACGACTGCGCTGGTATGCCCACTCGATAACCTCAGGATCGCGGGCAGCGGCCGTGCAGAGCTTGGTCGCCTTGGGGCGTATGCCGACTCGACCCAGGTCCAGTCGGTCAGCATCCCAGCAGGTGAGGATCGTCACGTGGGCTGCTTCGGTGAAGCCGTCGCTGTGACCGTTGCACGCGGCAACCAGCCAGGAGAATTCCGCGTCGGGCAGTTCGAAAAACCGGTCGCGGAGTTTATGGGCCAGGCCCGCCGCACGCTCGCCGTGGCCGGGATCTTCATACTCGTCGAGCCGGCACGAGTCGTGCAAGAATGCGAAGAGCTCGACGACGGACTGATTGGCACCCGTGATCCCGGCAAGTCGCAGACCGTTGGCCCGGACGCGGGCCCAGTGCGGCGCGCCGTGTACACCCTGCCAATCCAACGCGAAGCGCTGGCGCAGATGCGCAATCAGCGGGCGCGTCAGCATGGATGGGTCGCAAAGACCGTCGGGATTGCTGAGCGTCCCATCGGCGAGTTGGGGCGCTGCCCACCCGGGCAGCGCCCCATGCCGATCACTTGCGGTCCGTGGCATCCGGCTCCGCCTTGCCCTGGGCACTCTTCCGCCGGAGGAACGCCGGGGCCGGTGCGCTCCGGTCGCGCGACTCCCTGCTCGGCGCCAGCCGGTTGCTCATCCGATCCGACGAATAAGCTGCTTCCTTGGCAAACATCACCTCGTCCCGGCCGTCGGCGAGCACGGCCATCCCGGCGGCGATGTCACCGAGCCAGGGGTTGGCCTCACCAAGCACACGGGTCTTGGCGACCAGCAGATCGACCGTCGCCCAGTCGTGCCGCCGGGCCGCGGCCCGAGCTTCCCGTTGCAGGCGGGCTGCTTCGAGTTCGCCGGCGCGACGCGCCACGAGCTCGTCCTCGAGCAGCGCGTCGTAGGCGCCCGCCGCGACGGCCGGCAGCGTGAGAGTCTCCGGCTGCAACGCCCGGGGCTCGCCGCTCAGGTCAACGTAACGGACACCAGCGGTCATCAGCATCGCCGGATCCGCACTCGCCGACCGGCGCGGCACCGTCAGGCGTACCAGGGCCCAGGCCTCACCGCCATAGGCAAGATCCGGCAGCTGCCAGCTGCCGTCACCCACGGCCGTGTAGCCATTGAGTACTTCGGCACGCACGCCCTCGGCGGTTTGCACCTCGAGGATGAGGCGCCGCGCGCAAAGCGCGTTCAGCAGGGCCAGCTCTTCCCGGAACGGGTCCATCAGATCCTCGGCGGTCTGGCCGTAGTAGGTGTTGCCCTGCCCTGCTCGCGCCATCCCGATCATCAGGTCCTCGTTGAAGCCGCGTCCAAGGCCGTAGGTCGAGGTCGTCACACCGGCGGCGGCGAGTTCCCGGCACTGCGCAAAGATGGCCTCCGGCTCGGTGAGGCCGTGGTTGGCGCAACCATCCGACAACAGGATCACGCGGGAGATAATCCCTGCCGCCGTTGCCGGCGCCAGGGTCTCGGCGCCGCCGAACCAGCCGCCGTGGAGGTCGGTGGAGCCCGCGCTATCGATGGCGGCAATCGCCTTCCTGAGGACTGACTTGTCCGCCAGGCCGGTCAGCGGAACCAGTGTGTCCACCGAGTCGTCGTAGACCACCAGCGACGCGCGATCCTGGGGCGCGAGACCGTCGATGACGAAGGCAGCGGCCCGGCGTGCTTCGGCCAGCGGCTGTCCCGCCATGGAGCCGGAGCGGTCGATGACCAGTGCGAGATGGAGCGGCGTCCGTGTGGCCTGGACGCCGGCGGGAAGGTCCGGCGCCTGCACGCGGACGAGCACGTCCACGGTGGCCGGAAAATCCGCGAGTACGGCGGGCCGTCGCGGGGTGATGATGAGCTTGGGTGTGTTCATGACTTCTCTCCTTTGCGAATCCGCTCCTCGTGGAGCGCTTGTGTTAATGCGTTGCCCAGAATCTCGGGCGTATCAGCCTGCATGCGCGACAGCTCCCGCGCGTCCACGTACACCTGGCACCAGGGCGTGAGGCTGAGACGGATCGTGCGGTGCCGGTGCGGCGCGCCGCTGGCGTTGCCCAGGGAGGTCAGGTTTTTCTGCAGGTCCATGCGGCGACGAGAAATGTCATGGGCCTGCAGCAGGGGCGCGGACGACGGAGGCTCAGCCTCATGGCGCGCCGCGGAGTCAGACACGGACATGGGCACGGGCCAGGGCGGACTCTCCTCAGCAACACTGGCCCGCGGCGCACTCTGATGGAAAGACGGACTGCGGAATCGGGCCAGCGTGCGCTCGGCGGTTGTGGGCGCACGCTCAGCCGGCATCAGTTGTATGAAGCCCTCAGGGCCGGCGGTCTTGATCAACTCAGCGATCTTGGCGAGGGACCAGCCGTCGTGGATCAGGCGGCGCGCCGCCAGGAATTCAGCGATCTGGCGCGCGCCGAACAGCGCCTCCCGCCCCTCCCGGTCCGGCGGGGTCAGAATCTCGATCTGAACATAATGTCGGACCAGTCGCTCGTTGGCGCTGCCAGCCTCATCAGCCAGGCCCACGTTGGGCAGGAACTCGTTGCACTTCTCGGCCAGTTCGGCCGCCGTGCCGCGCCAAGCCTGGATTTCGTCGGGCAAAGCCCCTATTGCGGTTGGGGGAGTTGGTTTCATGTCGCCATCGTCCGTTGTCGTTGACAATAGTTGTATTTTACACGACTTACTGTCAATGACAAGACTCTTGGTGCAGAAAACGCTCCTAGACGCTGGCGCTGTCAATATGATGACAAGTCTTGGTGACGGGTGAAGAGTTGTGGGCCGTAATCAGCCTGTCAGGTGCCGGCGAGCCCATGGTCGCGGGCCATACGCGACCGGCCATGGCCCACCACGCCTTAGCGGCAGGGCCTCTGCCTGTACAACGCATCGAACTTCCGCGCCAATCGGGGATTGGCGTCACGAACGCGATCCACCACTTCCTTCGCCCAGTCGAAGTATTCCTGCTTACGCTTGAGCGACCAGGCCTTGGGCGGGCCGGCCAGGATGTCGCGCAGGTTGCACAGCTTGTCCGCGATCTTCACCTGCTTGGCTCCGGCGCTTGAGCGACCGGCTTTCTCGATCTGCAGGCGCTTACGGGCTTCCTTACCCAGGAACTTGGTATCCGTCACCTCAATCACGATGTCGGCCACCCGCAGCCCGAATTCACTCCGCAATTCCTCATAACTGGTCTGCGTGTCCTCGATCGTGTCATGCAGCAGCGCGGCTGCCAGCACCACGGGGTCGGTCACTCCCCCCTCGGACGACAGCAAGTGCGCCAGTTCGAGGGGATGATTGATGTAGGGTGTCTGGCGGACATCCTTGCGCCGTTGATCGCGGTGTTTGTGCGCGGCGAAATGCGCGGCTCGCAGGACCAGGCCTGCCCCGGCGTCGGATCTGACTCTGCGCTCACTTCTCTTCGTACGAACACTACCTCTCAGTTTTCTGCTGCTGGATAGGCCCCTACCCACCAGGCT
>SHZI01000012.1 GCA_009692345.1 Gammaproteobacteria bacterium
CCGAAAGTGCCATCCACATAGAGGCCGTCGGGCCGAATGGCCAGAAATTGCAGCACCTCGTCCTTGAGGACAGGCACATGTAGAACCACCCCAGCACCCCGCGCCTTTCATAGAGGACGCGTTTATTGACGTATTCGGCGTAGTGCCCCGTGTCGTCGCTGGCGGGCCTTAAGCCCTACAGCGACAGCGATTCGAGTTCAGCTGGCAGTCCCAACCCGCCGCCGCCCTCGCCGTCCAGCCAGCTGTCGCGACGCTCGTTCCAGCGCTGCTCAGCCCATAACTCAAACTTGTTGCCCTGCCCGATCAGCATCACGTCCCGTTCGAGAGCAGCGAAATCCCGCAGCTCCCGGGGAATCAGTACGCGGCCACTGCCGTCCAGCTCCAGCTCGCTGGCATAGCCCACCATCAGCCGCTGGAGACGCCGGGTGCTCTGGTTGAAACTTGAGAGGCGCATCAACTTGCGCTCTATCTCTTCCCAGTCGGGCAGCGGGTACAGGAGCAGGCAGTGATCCTGGTCCACGGTGCAGATCAGCTGACCGCTGCACCGGGTGGCCAGCCGGTCCCGGTAGCGCACGGGAATGGCGAGCCGCCCCTTGGCGTCCAGGGTGATCTGGGTTGCCCCCCGAAACATGGTTTTTGGGGCCTTTCAGCCCACGATCTCCCACTCAACACCACTTCGCGACACTATATGTTTCACCCGTACGAGCGTCAACACAACGGTTGGAAAAAAGTTGGGGCGACAGGCGCTTAGGTGTGGGAGACGCTTCTCGACCCGGTCCCACTCCGGACAACACGGGCGGTAAATCATCGGCTTAGAACAGCTTTCTCCGGCCCGGGTGCAGTGCACTCTCCGGCCCATTGGAGGACGTCTTGACCAGCCTTGCCGCTCTCCCGCGGGGCAGTCGCGCAAACCCGGGCTGGTAACCCAGCCCTTCGGTATCGTTCGGGGGATGCCCGGGGGCCAGCGCCGCATCATTCATCTGGACATGGACGCGTTCTACACGTCCGTGGAGCAGCGGGACGACCCCCGCCTCCGGGGCCGGCCGGTGGCGGTCGGGGGCTCGCCCCAGAGCCGCGGGGTGGTGGCCGCCGCAAGCTACGAAGCGCGGGCCTTCGGGGTGCGCTCCGCCATGCCCATGGCCCGGGCGCTCCGGCAATGCCCGGATCTCGTCATCGTCCGGCCCGATTTCCCCCGCTACCGGGAGGCCTCCCAGCGGGTCATGGCCATCCTCAGGTCCGCCACGCCCCTGGTCGAGCCGCTGTCCCTGGATGAAGCTTATCTGGAGGTCACCGAAAATCTCTGGGGTGAGCCACTGGCCACCGAGGTGGCGAAGGAACTGAAGCGCCGCATCCGCGCCGAACTGTCCCTCACGGCCTCGGCCGGCGTCGCCCCCAACAAGTTCCTGGCCAAGATCGCCTCCGGGTGGCAGAAGCCCGACGGCCTGACGGTGGTCGCGCCCGGCCGGGTTGAGGCCTTCCTGCAGAAGCTCCCGGTGGAGGCGCTGTGGGGTGTCGGCCCGGTAACCGCCAAGAAGCTCAGAGCCATCGGCATCGGACGACTGGTGGACGTCCGGACTGCCGACCCGGTGCTCCTCGCGGAAGCCGTCGGCAATCTCGCGGACTGGCTGCGCCGGCTTGCCCGGGGCGACGACCCCCGGGAGGTGACGCCCGACCGGCCCGGGAAGTCCATTTCTGCGGAAACAACCTACGCGGACGACCTGCGGGAGGTCGCAGCCATGCATATCGAGCTTGAGCGACTCGCTGCGCGGGTGGCGGCGGCACTGCAGGGGAAGGCACTCCGGGCACGCACCGTGACGATCAAGGTGCGCTACGCCGACTTCGCCACCGTCACCCGCAGCCATACGGATGACACGCTCCAGTGTGACGCGGGAGCGCTGACCCGACGCGCGCTCCTGCTCCTCGGCCGGACCGACGCCGCCTCGCGCCCCGTCCGCCTGCTTGGGGTCGGGACCCACGGGCTGGTGGCCGGTGGCGACGCCGGGCGGACAACCGGTTGGCTGGCGCTCTGAGGGGTCAGACGGGGTCGTGGCGGTCGTCGCTCCTACAGGCTCTGCACTCGAATCGGTGTAATCCGGGCAGGTTTGACGCTCGACTGGTTGAGCAGTATTCCGCATGCTTGAGCCTTTACTTATAAAGGCTTATATTCCCCCGTGAACAGCATCGAGTGGACCATCAGGGCCGCACGACAGCTGCTCAAGCTCGAGAAGGCGATCCAGCTGCGGATTCGGGATGGGGTCGAGGGCCTGCGAACGTTTCCGGCAACCGCCAACATCAAGCGACTGATGGGCCACAAGTATCCCTACCGACTCCGTGTCGCCAACTACCGGGTATTTTTTGCGTTCGACGGCGTCATACAGGTAGTCACGATTGAAGAAATACGGAAACGCGATGACCACACGTACTGAGGTTCAGACCATTCGGGATCAGAACGGGACGGCAGTTTATGCCGTGGTACCCATCGCCGCTTATAAGAAACTGGTAGTCCAAGCGCGCACCGCCGGGCAACGCAAGCAGGCGGCAGTTCCCCACGAGGTTGTCAGCCTGATGGTGGACGGCGCCTCTGCAGCCAGAGCCTGGCGCGAACATCTGGGACTCACCCAGATTCAGGTGGCAAGCCGGATGAAGATCTCCCAGGCTGCACTGGCCCAGATGGAAAAATCGCTGCGGCCGCGCAAGGCCACCCGGGTCAAGCTCGCTGCCGCGCTAGGGATCGCCGTCGAGCAACTGCTGGTTGCTTAGTGGTGGCAGCTCGACGGTCCGTTGACAACGTGGAGCCGGAAGTAAGCCACAGTTAAAGAAGCGAGTCGGCCGATAAGCCGGGTTCTGTCGAGGGCAATCATTCCTCTGGGATCGTTGTCACCAACGACCTCAAGCGACCTACCCGGAAGCCCGCGGGGCGACGGTGCGCACTTTGCAGCGCGCTGCTTCCCTATTTGGTCTTGCTCCGGGTGGGGTTTACCGTGCCGCGATGTGTTGCCACCCGCGCGGTGCGCTCTTACCGCACCTTTTCACCCTTACCGGGATCCCGGAGTGAACCGGGAATCCTTAGGCGGTTATTTTCTGTGGCACTTTCCGTAGGCTCGCGCCTCCCAGGCGTTACCTGGCACCCTGCCCGCCGGAGCCCGGACTTTCCTCCCGCGTGCAAGCACGCGAGCGATTGCCTGGCCGACTCGCCGGGGCACGGTACCACGACTCGGTTGCCCGTTAGCAATGGGCCGAAACACCGGGTACTCTGCCGCGCTGACCGACCACAACAGGAGTGCCTCGTGCCCAGCCCCGCCGCCACCCGTCTCGCCCCAGCGCCAGGTGCCTTGCCGGGGTGGGTCATTGCCCTGCTGGCCGCCGGTCTCCTGAGTGGCTGCTCGCGGTCCGTCGTTGTGGACGGTTCCTTCAACCAGGGGGCGACGCGGGTCGGGGGCTACTCCAACATCCTCGTGGTGGGCATGAGTCCGGACGTCAACGGCCGCTGTGCCTTCGAGCAGGCGCTGGCTGCGGTCCTGCGGAGCGCCACGGTGAAGGCCACCATGAGCTGCTCGGTATTGAACACCAAGGAGCCACTCACCCGGGAGGCTGTGGAGGGTGCCGTCGCCTCTCTCGGCGCGGACGCAGTGCTCGCGACCACCCTGATCGCGTCCACTCAGAAGGCCAGGGAAGGTGGCTCCGCCGATGCGCGGGGCGGTGGCTACTACAAAGCCACAGACTTCGGCTATGACTACGGCTTCTATGGCGCCTACGGTGTGCCCGTGGTTTATGGCGAGTTTGTGACGGCGCCGTCTGTCTTCTCGATCACCGGCACGGCCCGGCTTGCAACGCGGCTGTTCAAGGCCGATGACGCCACCATCGTCTACACCCTGGTCACCAAAGCCAAGAACCTGTCATCCCGCGAAATGGCCATCGCGGAAATCGCCCCGGCGATCGCCGCCAGACTGTCCAGCGACGGCCTGATTCGCTAGCGCGCTCAGTCCTCGGCGGGAGCCTGGCCACTGGCCAGGCGGTAGGCCGTCTTCCGGGAAGCCCCGGTCAACCGCGCAGCGAGGCTGGCGGCCTGGGAGGCCGGCAGTTCCGCTGCCAGGATGCCGACCACGCGGGCCAGTTCGGCCTCGTCCGTCGTCTGTTCCACACCGCTGCCGGCCAGCAGCCAGGTGCACTCCCCGCGGTCCCCGCCCGGGTCGGCAAGGACGGCAGCCCGCACCGCCGCCAGACTGCCCCGGTAGACGGTCTCGTGGAGCTTGGTCAGCTCCCGACCGACCGCGGCAGCCCGCTCCGGGCCGAAGACGGCAATCGCGTCGGCCAGGGTGTCCCCCAGCCGATTGGTGGCCTCATAGAAGACCAGGGTTTCCCCCCGCGGGGCCAGCGCCTGCAGCCGGGCAGTCCGGGCGGCGGTACGGGCTGGAAGAAAGCCCTCGAAGTAGAACCGGTCGGTCGGCAAGCCGGCCACCGACAGGGCAGCAATAGCGGCGCAGGGGCCCGGCACGGGGCTGACGGGCAGATTGGCTGACCGCAGGGCTGCCAGCAGCCGGTAGCCGGGGTCGCTGATCAGTGGCGTGCCCGCATCGGTAACCAGCGCGACACTGTCGCCCGCGCGAAGTCGCGCAAGGATCTCCTCGACCCGCCCCGCCTCATTGTGTTCGTGCAGGGACAAAAGGCGGGCGGTGATGCCGGCATGGGTTAGCAATTGACCAGTGTGGCGGGTATCCTCGGCGGCGACGAGTGTGACGCTGCCCAGAACCTCGCGCGCACGCGGACTCAGGTCTCCCATGTTGCCAATCGGCGTTGCCACGACATACAGCGTGCCTGGCCGCAACGGGGCGCCAGCACGACCGCCTCGCCGGTCGGCCTGGTTGCCGGCCTCAGGCTCGCGGCTGGCAATGTCACTGCTTGGCGTGTCACTCATGGGGTTCATTGTCGGAGCAGCGGGCCAGCCCCTGCAACCCACCACCGCCCCAGCCGCAGCGGCGGCCGCTAACGGTGCGCCGCTCGTGGCCTTGGTAGTGCCGCTATCCGGCCGCCAGGAATCGCTGGGCATGGCCATCCGTGACGGTTTCATCGCGGCCAGCCTCGAGGCACCCGAAAGCAGGCGTTTCAACACCCTGATCATCGACGAAGCCCGGGTGAGCGCCGCCGAGGGCCACGCTCAGGCGCTGAATGCGGGGGCCAAGGCGCTCGTTGGACCGCTGCTCAAGGAGTCTGTGGTCGCCCTGGCCTCGCTGGTGGGCGCCAGCGCAGGACCCCTGCCAGGGCAAATGGCAGTCCTTGCGCTCAATAATCTGGGCGACACCGATCCCGGCCACGGTGTTCTGTGGCAGTTCGCCCTCGCGCCGGAAGACGAGGCCAGGGAAATTGCGGCCCGGGCTGTCGCCCTCAGGCAGCTGCGGGCGGTTGTGCTCATTCCAGCAACCGAGTGGGGCCAGCGGTTGCTCGCGGCGTTCTCTGCCGAGTTCGCCCTGCGCGGCGGCGTCGTGGTGGACACCCGGACGTACCTGCCCGGAGCAGCAGACTTCACGGTGCCCATCCGCGGCCTTCTGTTAACGACCGAACCCGGGCCGGCCGTCGCGGGTTCTGCAGCAAATCCTGCGGAAAAACCGGGTTTGTCACCGGGACGGCGGCAGGACGTGGACTTTATTCTCGTGGTGGCCAATAGCAGCAACGGCAGACAGATCCTGCCCCAGCTCAGGTTCTTTGGCGCCAGCGATCTCCCCACCTACAGCACCTCTGCAATCTGGGAAGACGGTGGCGCAGACGACGATGATCTGAACGGCGTGATTTTTCCGGACAGCCCATGGGTCATTGCCCCAAACAGCCGCCAGTTGCTGGTGAAGAATGGCGTGGTCCGCCACTGGGGCCGGGCCCTGCTCACCGTGTCCCGGCTCTACGGTCTGGGCTACGACGCCTACCAGCTCCTGCCCGAAGTCCTCGGCCAGCCGTCTCCGGGGCCCTTCGCTGTTGGCGAAATCCCCGGGACTTCCGGCGTGCTCTACGCGGATGCGACGGGACGCATTCACCGGCGGCTCACCTTTGCGGAAATCCGGGGAGGGCGCCCGATGTCCCTGCCGGCACCGCTGCCAGCAAGCTCACCAGCGCCACCCAGGGATCCCTGAGAGGCCGGGGTGCGTCGCCATGATGCCGGGGCCCCGGCATCTTCAGTATGGCGTGGCTGCTGAGGCGCTGGCCGCGCGCCACCTGGCAAATCAGGGACTCTGCCTCGTCGTGCGCAACTTCCGGGCCCGGTTCGGCGAACTGGACCTGGTCATGACGGAGCGGGACGTCCTCGTCATTGTTGAGGTGCGAGCCCGGCGCAAGACCAACGTCACTCTGCCTGGTGGCACCATCGACTTCCGGAAGCAGCGGCGGCTGATCGGCGCCGCCCGTTACTTCCTGCTGCGCCACAGGCACTACGCGTCGTGGCCGGTGCGCTTCGACGTGGTGGAGGTCACCGGGGAGCTGTCTGACCCCCGCATACGCTGGACCCGTGCCGCCTTCTCGCTGGATGACGTGGCGGGCCGCTGAAGACCGGCAGTATCATGACCCTTTAAACAGACTGGAGGCGACCATGTCCCTGACGGACGCCATACGTGCCCATTTCGCCGAGAGCATCGCCACGAAGCAAGCGGCAGTTGCCGTGCTCGTCGACCCGATAGCAGTGGCGACGAAAATGCTCAGCGAGTCACTCGGAGCCGGCGGGAAGATTCTGAGCTGCGGTAACGGTGGTTCCGCCGGCGACGCGCAGCACTTCTCTGCAGAACTGCTGAACCGTTTCGAGCGCGAGCGCCCGGGACTCTCTGCCATGGCACTGTCGACGGATACGTCCACACTCACCTCCATCGCCAATGACTATGCCTATGAACAGGTCTTCTCCAGGCAGGTCACGGCCCTGGGCCGCTCCGGCGACGTGCTGCTGGCGATATCCACGTCGGGCAATTCACCCAACGTAGTGGCCGCCATTCGCGCCGCCCATGAGCGTGGCTTGCGGGTCATCGCCCTGACGGGTCGTAACGGTGGACAGATCGCAGGAGCCCTGCAGTCCGGGGACGTCGAGATCCGCGTGCCGGCGGAGCGCACGGCCCGTATTCAGGAGGTGCACCTCGTCGTGATCCACTGCCTCTGCGACGGGATCGACCGGACGCTCTACGGCGCTCTGTAGGAGCGCCTTTAAGCGCGATCGGTCGCGCCGGTCGGCGCTCCTACTTCACTATTTTGAGCGACGGCCGCCCGGCCGGTGCCGGGGTTGGCGTCGCCGGTGGCTCCGGTGCGGGTTGGGCGCCGGAAGCGGCGTACTCGTCGACCGGAAACACCAGACCCTCGCCCGTCTCCCGGGCGTAAATGCCAAGAACCGCAGCCAGAGGCGCGCGGACGGTGCGCGGCACGCCGCCAAAGCGGGCGTCGAAACTGATCTCGTCGTTAGTGAGCTCCAGGCGACTGGTGGCTGAATAGCTCACATTCAGGATGATGCGGCCGTCCTGGACGTGCTGCTCCGGAACGGCAACCCCCGGCTGAGTCGCGTCCACGACGAGATGCGGCGTCTGGCCGTTATCCGTCATCCACTGGTGCAGGGCCCGGAGGAGGTAGGGCCGCTTCGGCGTGACTACTGGCGCATCTCCAGTTCGGCCTCAGCCAGGCTTTCCCGGAAGGCACGCCGGGCGAACATGCCATTCATGTACTTGCGGATCGGCTGGGCGCCGTTGCCATTGAGCTCGACCCCATACAACGGGAGACGCCAGAGAAGTGCCGCGACACTGGCATCGGCGAGCGAGAAGTCCTCACTGAGGAAAAAGCGCTTGACGGCAAAGAGCTCAGCGCTGGACAGCAGGCTTTCCTGGAGAACCTTGCGGGTCTGGGCAGTCTGCTTGCGATCCGTTGCGGTAGCGCACTGGTGGGCCATTTCGAACCAGTCTTTCTCGACCCGATAGAGCGCCAGCCGCACCTGGGCCCGGCTTACGGGATCGACGGGCATCAGGGGGGGGTAGGGAAAACGCTCGTCGATGTACTCCATGATGACCCGGGAGTCGTAGAGCACCAGATCCCGGTCCAGGAGCGTCGGTGTGGAATGGTAGGGATTGAGGTCAAGCAGGTCCTCGGGAAGTTCACCGTCCACCACGCTGATGACGTCGATGGCGATGCCCTTCTCGGCGAGCACTATCCGCGTGCGGTGGCTGTCTATGGAGGTGGGATCGGAATACAGCGTCATGGCTGCCCGCCGTCCGGAGTTGCCTGCCGCAGAATTCCAATCCTCGGACACCTACCTGACGTCCTTCCAGATCTCCTGCTTGAGGAGATAGGCAAACACGCCGAAGACGAGCAGGAACCCAATCACCAGAATGCCCAGGCTCTGACGCTTGAGCTTCATGGGCTCAGCGATATAGTCGAGGAAATTGACCGTGTCCCGCACGAACTCGTCGTAAGCCTCGGGCTTGAGCTTGCCCGGGGAAACTTCCGTGAACTCCCGGAACACCAGGTGAGTGACGCCATCGTGCTTCTCTTCCTCGAACTTGCCCGCCTGCATCCCCTGCAACTCCCACAGCACGTGGGGCATGGCAGTGTTCGGCAACATGATGTTGTTCACCCCAGTGGGGCGTGCAGGGTCTACATAGAACGAGCGCAGGAAGTTATAGATGTAGTCGGGACCCTTGGACCGGGCCAGCAGGGAGAGGTCGGGGGGGGCGATGCCAAACCACCGCTCAGCGTCGGCCGGCCGCATGGCGATGTCCATCGTCTCCGTAGGCCGTGCCGCACTGAACATCAGGTTGCCGATCACCTGCTCCTCGGTCATGCCGAGGTCCCGGGCCAGCTGGTTGTAACGCACGTACTTGGCGGAGTGGCATCCCTGGCAGTAATTGACAAAATTACGGGCACCCCTCTGCAGAGACGCAACGTTGGCAACATCATTGTTGGCGTACTGCTGAAAGCCCGCTTCCGCACCGGAGGCCGACACCGGCGGCGAACCTGCGACGGCCAGCACACCAGCAAGCGCGATAAGGCCGGACCGCAGACGCTGTCGCAGAATATGACTGCTCATGACCAACTCACTCGTGTCCGTGGTAAACGACGCGCTCGGGGACCGGCTTGGTCCTTTCCCGTGCGGTGTACAACGGCATCAGAAGGAAGACAGCGAAATAGATGATCGTGAAGACCCGGGCGCCGGTAATGACCAGTGGCGTGTCGGGCTGGAGACCCAGCGCACCCAGAGCCACGAAGCTGATGGCCAGAGCGCCAAGGGCCACCTTGAACTGCCAGCCACGATAACGGATGGACTTGACCTTGCAGCGGTCGAGCCAGGGCAGCAGGAACAGAAATACGATGGCGGCAAGCATAAGAAATGCCCCCCAGCCCTTGCTCGGCACCGCCCGGAGAATCGCGTAGAAGGGCGTAAAGTACCAGACCGGTGCGATATGCTCGGGAGTCTTCAGCAGGTTGGCCGGCTCGAAGTTCGCGTGTTCCAGAAAGTAGCCACCCATCTCCGGGGCGAAAAACATCACGGACGCGAAGATGATCGCGAACACGATGATCACCACCAGGTCCTTGGAGGTGTGGAAGGGATGAAAGGCGATGCCGTCCAGCGGTATGCCCGTCGGCCCTTTCTTTTCCTTGATCTCGATGCCGTCGGGATTCAGGGACCCCGTGGTGTGCAGGGCGAGGATATGCACGACCACGAGCAGGATCAGAGCCAGTGGCACAGCCACCACGTGGAACGCAAAGAACCGGTTTAGTGTGATGTCGGAGATGAAGTAGTCACCGCGAATCCACTCCATGAGTCCCCCGCCAATGACGGGGATAGCACCGAAGAGGGAAACGATAACCTGGGCGCCCCAATAGGACATCTGGCCCCAGGGCAGCAGATAGCCCATGAAGGCCTCGGCCATCAGCGCCAGGTAGATAAGCATGCCGACGACCCAGAGCAGTTCGCGGGGCGCCTTGTAGGAGCCGTACATCAGCCCGCGGAACATGTGGAGGTACACCACCACAAAGAACATGGACGCGCCGGTGGAATGCATGTAGCGGATCAGCCAGCCCCACTCCACCTCCCGCATGATGTACTCGACGGAGGCAAAGGCATCTTCAGCGGACGGCTTGTAGTTCATCGTCAGGAAAATGCCGGTTACCAGCTGGATAATCAGCACCACCAGTGCCAGCACCCCGAACACGTACCAGATATTGAGACTCTTGGCGGCGTAGTACTCGGTGACGTGCTCTTTCATCATCGCCGTGAGCGGAAAGCGCTCGTCTATCCAGTCGATGAAGCGGGCTCCCCGCCCACCGCCACCGGTCGACGCTGCGCCGGTCGGTCCTGCGCTCATGCTGCCGCTCCTGAATCCTCGCCGACGATGACCAGTTCATCCCCCACGAAGCGGTACGCAGGGATAGTGAGATTGGTGGGGGCCGGCGAGCCATCCATGACCCGGGCGGCCAGATCGAACTTGGAGCCGTGGCAGGGGCAGAAAAAGCCGCCCGGCCAGTCCGGGCCCATATCCGACGCCGCCACTTCGAACCGCTCCAGGGGGGCGCAGCCGAGATGTGTGCAATTACCAATCACTACCAGGTAGTCCGGTCGCAGGGCGCGCCCATCATTCTTGGCGTAGGGGGGCTGGATGGACTCATTGGATTCCGGATCCTTGAGACCAATCGGACTGTCGAGGAGCGCATCGAGCATAGTTTTGCTGCGATGGAGCACCCAGACGGGCTGACCTCGCCAGAGCACGCGCACCATGGCCCCTTCTTCCAGCTTGCTGATATCCACAGTCACCGGCGCACCGAGCGCCCGGGCCCTGGTGCTGGGCTTAAAGGAGGCGATGAACGGCGCCGCCGTCAGCGCCAAACCCACCACACCCGTCACGCCGGTGGCTACGGCCAGAAAATGACGACGGCTGACAGATGCCTCTTCGCTCATCGAGCTAATCCTCTAGAAAAACCCTGGTGGCTCGCTGCCGGGTTCCGGATGACTGCTGTTCAGGGCAGGCAGCCGAAAATGCCCCTGCGGTGGGGCGGCAGAAAGCCCGAAAATTATACACGGGGGGCTTCAGACTTGCCTACGGTCAGGCCAGACTCCGGCCTCATCGCTGGCCATATCCGGCTAGGCCTTGCGCCGGATCCGGGCACCGAGTTGCTGCAGCTTTTCCTCGATGCACTCATAGCCCCGGTCAATGTGGTAGATCCGGTCAACGATCGTCTCACCCTCGGCGGCCAGACCGGCTACGACGAGGCTGGCCGAGGCCCGGAGGTCCGTCGCCATCACCGGGGCCGCCCGCAGTTGAGCGATGCCCTGGACGATCGCCGTGTGGCCTTCAATCCTGATGTTGGCGCCCATGCGCTGCAGCTCCTGGGCATGCATAAACCGGTTCTCGAAGACATTCTCGATAATCGTCCCGACGCCGTTGGCAACGCAATTGAGGGCCATGAACTGGGCCTGCATGTCGGTGGGAAAGGCAGGATAGGGATCGGTGCTGATATCCACTGCCAGCGGCCGCCGGCCCCGCATATCCAGCTCGATCCAGTCCGGGCCGGAGTGAATCGTCGCCCCCGCCGCCCGCAACTTCGCCAAAACCGCCTCCAGGTGTTCCGGGCAGGTCCGGCGCACCCGGATATGCCCGCCGGTAATCGCCGCGGCAACCAGAAACGTACCGGTCTCGATCCGGTCGGGCTGCACCTCGTACTCCGCACCGTGCAGCCGGTTGACGCCCTCGATCACGATGCGGTTGGTGCCCGCCCCCTGGATCCGGGCGCCCATGCTCGTCAGGAACCCGGCGAGATCGACCACCTCCGGCTCGCGGGCCGCGTTCTCAAGGACCGTCTCGCCGTCCGCCAGACAGGCAGCCATCATCAGGTTTTCGGTACCCGTGACCGTCACCTTGTCCATCAGCAGGTGCGCACCCCGGAGCCGGCCAGATCGGGCCCGGATGTAGCCATCGACGATCTCGACCTCGGCACCCATCGCACGGAGACCGGCCACGTGCAGGTCCACCGGACGGGCGCCGATGGCGCAGCCACCGGGCAGCGAGACATCCGCATGACCGTAGCGGCCGACCAGCGGGCCCAGCACGAGGATCGAGGCCCGCATGGTCTTCACCAGCTCGTAGGGCGCCGCGAAATCCGTAATGGACCGGGCATCCACCTCAAGGCGCATCCCGTCGTGAACCGTAACCCCCACCCCCATCCGGCCCAGGAGTTCGATGGTGGTGGTGATGTCGTTCAGGTGCGGAATATTGCTGAGGGTGACCTTGTCATCGGCAAGCAGCGTCGCGGCAAGAATGGGCAACGCGGCGTTCTTCGCGCCGGATATACGCACCTCCCCTTCCAGGGGCTTGCCGCCAGTTATCGCCAGTTTTTCCATGGTCTGCGCAGCGAGCCGGACTAAGGCCCCCGGGCACCCCATTCTTCTGGTGTATAGGCCTGAATCGAGAGGGCGTGAATATCACCGCCGATACGGTCGCCGAGGGCGCCATAGATCAGCCGGTGACGCTGGAGAGTGCGCTTGCCAGTGAAGGCCGGGCTGACGACCAGGGCCTCAAAGTGCACGTTATCCGTGCTCTGGACGGTCGCGGTCGTGTCGGGCAGATAGGCCCGGATCAGCATTTCAATCTCTTGAGGAGTCATGCAGGTATCGAGGACCGGAGAGGTGAGGCGCGAGATTATAGATGACTTACAATCACCGCCGATGAGCATCGTCCCCTCAGCAGCAAATTTGGGCAGCAGAACATGAGCAGCGACCTGCCAGACTTCCGCGCCCGGGGCCGGCGCGTGCTGGAAATCGAGGCGGCGGCGGTTGCCGGCCTGGCCCCGCGGCTGGACGCGAGCTTCGACAAGGCCTGCCAGCTCTGTCTGGACTGCCGCGGCCGGGTGGTCGTGACCGGCATGGGCAAGTCCGGCCACATCGCAGGCAAGGTGGCGGCGACCCTGGCGAGCACCGGTACGCCTGCCTTCTTCGTCCACCCCGGGGAGGCCAGTCATGGCGACCTCGGCATGATCACCCGCACCGACCTGCTCATCGCGATCTCGAGCTCTGGCGAGACCCACGAACTGGTAACGATACTGCCCCTGCTCAAGCGCCTCGGTATCCCGCTGATTACTCTGACGGGCAACCTCCGCTCGACACTGGCCGAGGCTGCGACGGTCACGATCGACGTCGGTGTCAGCGAGGAAGCCTGCCCCCTCAACCTCGCACCAACCGCCAGCACCACCGCCGCGCTCGCCATGGGAGATGCCCTGGCGGTCGCACTCCTGGAGAGCCGGGGATTTACGCGGGAAGACTTTGCCCTGGCGCACCCGGGCGGCTCGCTGGGGCGGAGGCTGCTGCTGCGGGTCGACGACCTGATGCACGGGGGTGACGGTATTCCCCGAGTGGCACCGGAGACCCCGCTCGCCGGGGGCCTGGTCGAGATGACGCGGAAAGGGCTCGGCATGACTGCCATCGTCGGGGCAGACGACCGGCTGGCCGGCATATTCACGGACGGAGACCTGCGGCGCATTCTGGACCGGGGTGTCGACGTGCATCGCACGACCATGCGCGATGTGATGACCACCAGCTGCAAGACCATCGCACCGGGAGTGCTGGCAGCAGAGGCCGTGCACCTGCTGGAGCTTTACAAGATCAACGGTCTGCTCGTGGTGGACGAAGACCGAAAAGTAGTTGGGGCCCTTAACGTCCATGACCTGCTGCGCGCGGGCGTGATGTGAGCCGGGCGAACCTGCATGGAACTGCTTGAACTCCGCACCGTCGCCGCCGGCATCAGACTGCTGGTGCTGGATGTGGACGGCGTGCTGACCGACGGGCGCCTGCACTACGACTCTGATGGCCGTGAGACCAAGAGCTTCCATGTGCGTGACGGTTACGGCATACAGCAGGTACTGGCGGCGGGACTGCTCGTGGCCGTGATCTCAGGCCGGCGCTCAGCTGCGGCTGCTGCCCGTCTTGCGGAGCTGCGGGTACCTCATGTCTATCTTGGTCGGAACGACAAGCGTGAAGTGCTGCAAAACCTTGTGGCGGAGCTTGGTATACCGCTCCCCAACGTGGCCTGTGTGGGCGATGACGTCACCGACCTGGAGATCATGGGTCTCGCGGGCCTCGGCATCACCGTGGCCGACAGCCACCCGGACGTGCGGCGGGCAGCCGACTGGGTCACTGGTACCGCCGGCGGCCAGGGGGCCGTCCGGGAGGTCTGCGACTACCTGCTGGCCGCGCGGCAACCCGCCTGAATGCCCACGCCCCCTGAATTTCATCACCCCCTGCGCTTCCTGGCACTCGTCGTGGCCGCCCTGTTTACGGGGTTCCTGGTCTTCCGGGCCGGGCCAAAGGACGACTCATCCCGGCCGGCACCGCGCCTGGGCCTCGGCTACTACGTGAAGGACGCACGCCTCACGGGTACCGGAACCGATGGCAAAGTCCTCTATCGGGTCGGCACAACCGCAGCGGAGCAGCTACTGGCGGACGGGACAATCACGATGCGGGATGTCACGGTGGACTATGAGCCGGCAGCCGAGGTTCCCTGGAAACTGAGGGCCAACCAGGGGCAGATACCACCGGATCGTAATATCATTGCACTGGCTGGAGACGTGGTGGCGACGACAGCCTCGACCACCGCCGACCCTGCCAAAGCCACCGCCGAGGGTCGCACCCGTGGGGCCCCGCTAGTGATCCGAACCGACTATCTGGAGCTGGATCCGGAAGCCTACGTCGCCAGTACAGAGAGCTTCGTGGCGGTGGAGCGCAATCGGGACACGCTCAATGCCAAGGGGATGCGTGTCTATCTCAAACAGGACCGCCTTCAGTTCAACGCCGAGGTGCGCGGACGGTTTCGCCCCTGAGCCCGCTCCCGGCAGCCCTGGCATGAGAGTGACCGCCTTGGTAGTCGGTCTAATGGCGGCGCTGGTCTCGACAGGCGTGATCGCCGCTGACATCTCCCCGATAGTTCCTCCTGCCCTGCCCCGACCCCTGCTGACACCGGCAGATGCGGCCCTCCCAATCGAACTCGACGCCGCGTTTTCCGAATTCGACAGGCGTAACAACCGGCTCGTCTTCCGTCAGCTGAACATTACGCAGGGCACACTTGTGATCAAGGCAGACCAGGCCACGGCCGATCCGGCAGACTTCGAAAACAGCGTGTGGATCTTCACCGGCAATGTCAGCATCAACAATGCGGAAACCCGCAGCACCTGTGATCGCGCCGAACTGACGTTCCGTGGCAACCGCCTGCGCAGAGCTGTGCTAAGTGGACTCCCCGCGACCTTCAGTCAGTCCGGGACCGCAGGAAATCCCCCAACGCAAGGCCAAGCTGACCTGCTCGACTACGACTTCGATGCCGGCACCATCCAGCTGACCACCAACGCCGTCCTCAGCGATGGCAGGAACGAAATCTCCGGAAGCCGGATAGCCTACGACCTGCAGCGAGAAGTGGTGACTGCCGGTGACAGCCCGGACGGGGCGGTCCGCATGCGGATCACACCCCAGCAGAAGCCAGCTCCGCCGGCGAGTAAACCGTGAGCACACTGCGGGCAGAGTTGATCAAGAAGCGCTTCAAGCGGCGGCAGGTGGTCAAGGGCATCTCGCTGACGGTGGAGAGCGGCGAAATCGTCGGACTGCTCGGGCCGAATGGCGCCGGCAAGACCACCGCTTTCTACATGATTGTCGGCCTGATCGCCTGCGATGAGGGGCGCATCACGCTTGATGAGCACGACCTTACCGGGATGGCCATGCACCGCAGGGCAAGGCTCGGGCTCGGCTACCTCCCCCAGGAAGCCTCCGTCTTTCGCAAGCTCAGCGTCGAAGACAACATCCTGGCCATCCTGCAGACCCGCCCGGCGCTGGACCGGACCGCCCAGGAGCGGCTCCTGGAGGAACTTCTCGAGGAACTCCGCATTACCCATGTGCGCACCAGCATGGGGGTCAGCCTGTCCGGCGGGGAGCGGCGGCGGGTCGAGATTGCCCGGGCACTGGCCGCGGAACCCCGCTTTGTGCTGCTGGATGAGCCGTTTGCGGGCGTCGACCCGCTCTCGGTCCTGGACATCCAGCGCATCATCCGTCAATTGGCTGCCCGGGGTATCGGGATCCTGATCACAGACCATAATGTGCGCGAGACACTGGGAATCTGCAGCCGGGCTTATATTCTTAACGACGGCGAAATGATTGCCGAAGGTACCCCAGGGGACATTCTCTCGAACAGCCAGGTTCGCGAGGTTTACCTTGGTGAGGGCTTTAAACTATAGGATCCGCCGGGACGCACGGCGGGGCTTCAGGGATGACGATGAAGCCGACTCTACAGCTCAGAATCGGTCAACAGCTGACCATGACCCCGCAGCTCCAGCAGGCTATCCGCCTGTTGCAGCTGCCGGTGGCCGAATTGAATACCCAGCTGGAGCAGCTGCTGACCGAAAACGTGATGCTGGATCTGGACGAGCCGGCACCGTCGCCTGCTGAGGGTAATCTGGAACTTGACGCACCACCGCCAGACCCCGCCAGCGGCGGAACCCCGGATGACGAAACCCCGGCGGATAACTGGGACGATGCAGAGAGCGAGTCCGGCGCCGTCGCCGACTCCCCTGCGGGGGACGAGTCCGACTCACTGCTCTGGAGTGAGTCTTCGGCAGGCGGGAGCAGCAACTGGGATGGGGAAGCCGGCCGCCCGGAACCCAGTGACAGGGCCAACGAGACGCTCCACGCCCATCTGCTCTGGCAACTGGAAACCGAGCACTTCGAGCCCCGGGAAGTGCTCATGGGGCAGGGGCTGGTAGACGCCATGAACGATGCAGGCTACCTCACTGAGTCCCTGCCGGTGATTCTGGAGAACCTGCAGTCATCCGGCACTTTCAGCCTGGATGAACTCGAGCAAACCCTCACCAAGGTCCAGGGGCTGGACCCGGCGGGCATCGGTGCCCGGGACCTGGGCGAGTGCATCCGGATTCAGCTGCGCCAGCTTTCGCCTGGCGTCCCGGGCCTGACGCTGGCTCTCGCCATCACCGTGGACGGTCTGGACCTGGTCGCCGAGCAGCAGCTTGGCATGCTGCGCCGGCGCCTCGGCGTGTCGGAGGCGGAACTGGACGGAGCGCTGGCACTGATCCGCAACTGCCATCCCAAGCCCGGGCTCGCGGTTCAGCCGTCGGCGCCGGATTACATCGTGCCGGACGTCTTCGTCCGCAAACGCAACGGGCGCTGGACGGTCGACGTCAACCGCTCCACGACCCCGCGCCTCAAGGTCAATCAGGCTTACGCAGACCTGGTCCGTGGTGACAATGATCACGCCACGCTGCGCAACCAGCTACAGGAAGCACGGTGGCTGGTTCGCAGTCTCGAGATTCGTAATGACACCCTGCTGAAGGTGGCCATGTGCATCGTGGACCGCCAGGCCGCCTTTCTCGAGCGTGGCGAAGAAGCCATGCGGCCCATGGTGTTGCGCGACGTGGCGGAACTTGTGGAAATGCACGAATCCACTATCTCGAGGGTGACGGCCAACAAGTACATGCACACCCCCCGGGGTCTGTTCGAGTTCCGGCACTTTTTCTCCAGCCAGGTCACCGGCGACGACGGCAGCGAGCAGTCCTCAACGGCCATCCGGGCGAGGATCAAGAAGCTCATCAGCCAGGAAGACCCGGGAAAGCCGCTGTCGGACCGCCAGCTTGCTGCATTACTCTCAAAGCAGGGTATACAGGTTGCCCGTCGAACAGTGGCAAAATACCGGGAGGGAATGCACATAGAACCATCCAGCGAGCGCAAGCGGCGCCCCCAGCGTTAGTCCGACGAACAACATAAAAGGAAGCCACGATGCAACTCAACCTGACTGGCCACCATGTCGAGATCACGACATCCATGCGGCAGTACGTCGAGTCAAAGATGGCCCGTATCGAGCGACACTTTGATCACGTGACCGTCGTGCACTGCATCCTGACCGTGGACAAGTTGCGACACAACGCTGAGGCCACTGTGAATCTCTCAGGCGGCAAGTTATTTGCTGAGGCCACTGAGGAAAACATGTACGCCGCCATTGATGCCATGGTTGACAAGCTCGACCGCCAGGTCCGCAAGCACAAGGAGAAACTGACGGACCACCATGCCCGGGACAGTGGCAAACGCGACGTCATCCCCTGAGTCCGTCACCGCCAGCCAGAACGTCATGCGGCTGATCATCGTCAGTGGACTCTCGGGTTCGGGCAAGACGGTAGCCCTGCATCACTTCGAGGATCTGGGCTTCTATTGCATCGACAATGTCCCGGCTGCCCTGATCGCCACCGTAATCGGCGAGATAGCGGCAACCAGCGACCCGCTGTATGCCAACCTGGCTATCGGGATCGACGCCAGGAACCGCGCCGCCGATCTCGCGCGGCTCCCGGAGGTCATCGGCGACCTGCGCACCCGGGGCATTCGCTGCGAGGTCATCTTCCTCCACGCGGACAACAACATCCTTCTGAAGCGCTATGGCGAGACCCGCCGCAAGCACCCGCTGAGCGCCGCCGGTTTAAGCCTGCGCGAGGCCATCGATCGGGAGAGAGAGCTGCTGGGTCCCATCATCGCCTCCGCAGAGCTCGTCCTGGATACGACCCGGACCAGCATCTATGAGCTGCGGGACATCATCCGGAGGCGGGTGGGCGCGCACGAACAGCCGGGGCTATCCATTCTCATCGAGTCCTTCGGCTACAAGCACGGGATCCCCGCGGGCGCGGACTTTGTCTTTGACCTCCGCTGCCTGCCCAACCCTTATTGGGACCAGGCTCTGCGGGACCTGACGGGCAAGGACGAGAAGGTCATCGAATTCCTCGGCGCGTCCGATAGCGTGCAGCGGATGTTTGGCGACATCCTCAGCTTTCTCGATCGCTGGATTCCCGAATACATCGACTTCCATCGCAACTATCTGACCGTGGCCATTGGCTGCACGGGTGGCCAGCACCGGTCGGTGTACATGACGGAAAAACTGGCAACCGAGCTGGCGAAGCGTTACTCACCGGTAATGACCCGCCACAATGAGCTGCCCGAGAAGGAAGGGCGAATTCAGGTACCCCAGTTTGGGGGACCGCTAGCCCTGTAGGAGCGCCTTTAGGCGCGATTAATCCCCATCGCGCCTAAAGGCGCTCCTACACAGTGTCGGCCATTTTCAGGACCCGGACGCGCTGCGAGTATTCCTCGCTCAGATCCCGCCACCCGGTGATCCCCGCTGGCGACTGGATCGGCTGGCCCGCCATGAAGTCCAGGAGATCGTCCCGGCGGCCCATGGCGTCTTCATAGCCCAGCTCAATGAGCTCCCGCGTGTAGCCGGACTCGAAGAGCAGGTAGCTCAGCAACTGGCTGCCGCCGTAGTTCAGCGCACCGACGCCCCGCATCAGGGTGCGGATGGGTCGCGGCATCTCCTGGACGTGGCGGGCTGCGATGGCTCGCAGGTCGCGACTGGGCAGCAAGATGAAGGCGTCGGTGTGGTGCAGCTGGCCAAATTCACCCTGCATGACGCGCCCAGGAACACTCTCCAGCATGAGGTTGATGCGGATCAGATTCTCGAGATCCGATGACAGACCATCCATGAAGAGCGCGTCGAGGATGTACCCCGCGATCCGGCCGAAACTTGGATAGGGCACTGCCTCATCCGGGCCGGGCAAGGGTTCCGGCGCCTCATTCCGCACACCGATGACAAGGAGCCGGCGGGCACCGAGATGCAGCGCCGGCGACAGGGGCCTGGCCTGGCGCATGGCGCCATCGCCGAAGTATTCCTGGCCGATTCTTACCGGGGGAAACACCAACGGCACCGCTACGCTCGCCATCAGGTGCTCGAGAGCAATACGGGTGGACCGCCCTTTCCGTCGGACTCGCTCCCAGGGCTGGCGATCGGGGGATCCCTGGTAGAAAGTGACTGAGCGCTCCGAGCCATAGCCGGCAGCGGTGATGGCCAAAGCACCGAGATAGCCCTTATCGATGCCGTTCTGGATCGAATCGAAGTTGATCCGGCCGCGCAGCAGCGCCCAGAGGGGATCGTTGTCCAGGAGGGCCTTGGGGTTGCGGGGGCCAAGCCCGCCGAGCACCGCGGCCGCGAACCAGTGCAGGCTGCTCTTGAGCATGGTGGGGGCATCACACCGAAACACCTGGCTGGAGTGAAAGTTGGCCCAGACGCGCTCCAGATCAGTCACTGCGCGACGAAAGGAACGGGCCCTGGAAGCGAGTACCGCCGCGCTGATCGCGCCGGCTGAGGTGCCGCTCAGGACGGCGAAGGGATTTGCCGACCGCCGCGGGAGGAGTTCGGCCAGGGCCTTCAGCACGCCCACCTGGTAGGCGCCGCGAGCGCCGCCACCGGGCAGCACCAGACCAATGTGCTTGTTCAGGCCTCCCGGTCCTGTGCTCTGTCTGCGGTCTGCGGTCATGTGCGGTCTTCCCGGCAGCGCCCTCAGCTGCCATGCGGCGGATCATAGTCACAGCGGAATCGTCGCCACAAGCAAGCGGACCCCGATGCTATCCTCGTGCCGGTCACGGAAGGAGCTGGCAGATATGATGCGTGATGTGGTTCTCAGTGCGGGCCTGACCCTGGTGCTTGGCCTTGGCTACACCTGGCTGAACGCGGCCAGGGCGGCACAGCCGGCGGCAGGTCAGATTGCTCCCGACTTCCGGCTCCAGGACCAGAACGGCAACTGGCGCACTCTGGACGAGTTCAAGGGCAAGTGGGTAGCCCTGTACTTCTACCCCAAGGCCGACACCCCGGGCTGTACCAAGGAAGCCTGTGGGTTCCGCGACAATATCTTTGCCTTCGAGGAAATCGGCGCCACCATCCTCGGCGTCAGCATCGACGCGATCAAGGATCAGAAGAAGTTCGCGGAAAAATACAGCCTGCCCTTCCCGCTGCTGGCCGATATCGATGGCAAGACGGCCGAAGCTTACGGGGTGATGAACAACCTCGGCATCATGAAAATTGCCAGGCGCCAGTCGTTCCTGATCGGTCCGGACGGCAAGATCGCGAAGCACTACGACAAGGTGGACCCGACGGCCCACTCGAAGGAAGTGCTGGCGGACCTGAAGGCTCTTGGAGCCAAGAAGGCCGGCTAGGCACCGGGTCAGTCGGTCGCATAACGATCGAGCAGCCGCTCGGCGGCGGGGAGTGCGAGAAGCTTGCTGAGGTCGATCTCCATGGGGTGAATCTACGCCCGGGTCGGGGAGCAGGCAATGGTCAGAATCTGGGGCATACACGCAGAAAGTAAGCGCCGGATTTCGCGGCTAAAGCCGCTCCTACGGTCGGGCGAGTTGAGAATTGACTGCCGCACCGCCCGTAGCCTGACGGCGACCCAGCCACCAGCCGTTCAGCGCCCAGGCAGAGGCCAGTGCGGCACCGAGCAACGCCACGCCAACCAGAGACATGCCGCCGGCTTCCAGCCCCGTCTTCACCTGGGCTGACAGGGCATCGCCACCCCGGTAGACCGGGACGTCGATCAGGTTCTTGGCCTTGTACTTGGTCTCCGTATCCACAAGGCTGAAGAGCATCTCCCGGCCCGGCCGGATGAAGGCGTACTCGCCAACCCGGCGGAGGACAAACACTACGGCCAGCACGGCAAAGGTGTTCACGGCAGCCAGGCTCAGGAACCCGCCCACCATGATCACCGGCACTATGGTCAGAAGCGCCACGACCCCGAGTTTCGACGCCACCCGGCCGGTGACGAAGAGCTGCAGCAGCACGGTCAGGCCCTGCACGATGTAGTCAAGGCGCGCAAAGACCTGGGTACGCTGCTCGTTGTCGGTGAAGGTTTCGCTGACCAGGCGCAGCTGCTCGAAGTACAGGAAGGTGTTGACGGAAGCGAGGAGGATGACGAACAGCGCGATCCCGAGCAGGTACGGGGACTTGAGCACCAGTGTGAATCCGGAGAAGGGATTCCCGCCCATGGGCCGGTCCGGTGCCCGGGGTGCGGCGGGATCAACGGGAATGCGTTCCCACACACCCAGGAGCCGGCGCTGACAGAGAATGGCAACGACGAAGAAACCAGCCCCCATGAACAGGACGCCTGGATTGCCAATCCAGGTAACGGTCAGGTCCGTGAGCAGCGGACCAACGAGGGCCCCGGTGGTGCCACCCGCCGCGATCACGCCGAACAAGCGCTTGGTCTGGTTGGCGTCGAACATCTCGAGCAGGAAGCTCCAGAAGACCGAGACGATGAACAGGTTGATGACGCTGACCCAGACGTAGAAAGACTGCGCCACGACCGCATTGGTCTCGTCGGCGGCGAGCGCGACCCCGACGCCGGCCAGGGACAGGGCCACCACGCCGTAGATCCAGGGGAGAAACGCGCTGCGGCGGAACTTTGTGCAGGCCCAGCCATAGAGGGGAACCACGGCCAGGGACACGATCCACGTGACCACGTAGAGATCGCTGACCCGATCGGAACCCAGGATGGTACCAACCGTCTCCCGGACCGGCCGCACCGCGAAGTAGCCGCCGAGCACGCAGAAAAACAGGAGGAACGCGGTAACGACGATCTTGACTTCGCCTGGCTCGATTCGCGCCGTCTTGCCGAGCAACTGCCCGAGGAGAGACGGCCGGGCCACGCCACTTCCGGGACCGCTCATGGCTCCACGCCTGGCTGGGACCCGTCAGCGGCCAGCTGGCCGAATAGCGCACTCCAGTCGACATTGGGTGGCGTCTGGGCGCTGTAAACCTCAAAGGTGCGGTTCCGCGCCTCGGGCGATTGCAGGGCCGCAACGCACACCCGGGCCACGTCGGCCCGGGGAATCAGGCCGGTGCCCCGGTCAGCCTGCTCCAGGCGCACGCCGCTCTGGCCGCCGGGCTTGTCCGTGAGACCACCGGGCCGGACGATCGTGTAGGGCACGCCGCTGGCCCGGACCGCCGCCTCGCCCTTGGCCTTCCAGAGGAGCACGTTGTCGAACATCTTGTTGAGCATGTGATCTTTCTGGGTCACGCCGGCGGACGACACGATGACGAGCTGAGTGATTTTCGCAGCGGCGGCAGCGTTGGCCAGGTTCTGCACGCCCTGGAAATCCACGAACTCCGGGGAGTTCGCCGGATCCTTGCGGGTGGCGCCGATGGCCGAGATGGCGTAGCGGGCGCCCTGCAGGGCAGCATCCAGGGTTGGCCGCTGACGCACATCGCCAGTGGCGTACTCGACGCCGTCACCCAGGATCTTGCGGGCACTCGCGGGGTCCCGGACGAGGGCCCGCACGGTGAAGCCTGCGGCATTGAGCTCGCGAACCAGCTGCTGGCCCGTGCGCCCGGTGGCGCCGGCCACGAGGACGAGGTCGCCGGCCGCAAGAGTCGGGCCACTACCCAGCAGCAGGATCACTGCAATCAACCAGGCCCGAATAGTCGCGCTGTTCCGCATGAATGCCCGCTCCAAAACAGGATCGAGCGGCAGTATAGCCGCGGCCAAACCGGGCTTACCCCGGGGGCCGCCCCTATTCACTGCTCGGTCAGCTCTCCTGCGTCACCGACAAAATCTGCATGGCGTTGGTCTTGCCGGCCACTCCGGTGAGTTCGCCCTTCGTGACGATGACCAGGTCGTCCACGCGGACATGGCCCTTGGCGAGGAGCAGCCGGAAGACTTCCTGGTAGCTCTGCTCCACATCCGTATGCGTGATGTCGAAGGCCACCGGGTACACGCCCCGGTACATCACCACCCGGCGGCGGGTGGCCTCGTGCCGCGTGAAGGCAAAGATCGGGATGTCGGACCGGATACGGGACATCCACAGCGGCGTGGAACCCGACTCCGTAAAGGCGATGATTGCCGTCACGGGCAGGTGGTTGGCCGTGTACATCGCGGCCATCGCGATGGCTTCGTCGGAACGCTGGAAGCGGTCGTCGTTCCGGTGGCTGGGCCGGCCGAGCGTCAGGTAGTAGCTTTCAGCGCCGATGCAGACCTCTGCCATGGTGGCTACCGCCCGCACGGGATACTCGCCCACGGCCGTCTCGGCCGAGAGCATCACGGCGTCGGTGCCATCCAGCACCGCGTTCGCAATGTCCGACACCTCGGCGCGGGTGGGCACCTGGCTGTGAATCATCGACTCCAGCATCTGGGTGGCAGTGATCGCCACCTTGTGCCGGTGCCGCGTCATCTTCAGGATTTTCTTCTGCAGGCCCGTGAGCCCGGCGTAGCCCATCTCGACGCCCAGGTCACCCCGCGCCACCATCACGGCATCGGACGCGTCGATGATGCTTTCCAGGTTGGTGAGGGCCTCGGCCCGTTCGATCTTGGCCACGAGGTGGGCATTGCTGCCCGCCTCCCGCAGCAGCGCCCGGGTCTCGTGCAGGTCTTCGGCCCGCCGCACGAAGGACACCGCGAGCCAGTCCACGCCGAGCTCCGCCGCCCGCCGCACGTCTTCCCGGTCCTTGTCCGTCAGCGCCGGTGCGGACAGGCCACCACCCTGCTTGTTGATGCCCTTGTTGTCTGCCAGCCGCCCGCCCTGGGTCACGCTGCAGTGGATGCGGGTGCCGGCCACCCGCTCGACGGTCAGCGTGATGAAGCCGTCATCCAGCAGCAGCATATCGCCCGGCCCGACGTCCTTGCTCAGGGGGGCGTAGGCAACGCCGACCCCCTCGATGGACCCGCCCTCCGGGTCCATCTCGGAATCCAGAATGAAGGTCTGCCCCTCTACAAGCTGCACGGAGCCGTCGTGAAAGCGCTGGATGCGGATCTTGGGACCCTGGAGGTCCCCCAGCACTGCAACGTGCTTGCCCGCCGCATCGGCAGCCTCACGGACCATGCGCACGCGGCGCTCGCGATCGCCGGCCCCGCCGTGAGAAAAATTAATCCGCACCACGTCGGCACCCGCAGCGATGAGTTTCCCGAGAGTGACGGGATCGTCGGTGGCGGGACCGAGGGTGGCAATGATCTTCGTCCTGCGCATGACGAACGCACCACCGGCACAACAAAAACCAGCCCCATTATCACACAGGCCCCGGGGCGCCGAAGCCTTCAGGTGATGAGGGCCATTCGCAGGTCGTTGACGTTGGTGCGCGTGGGGCCCGTGACCAGGAGGTCGCCAAGCCCGGCGAAGAAGTCGTAACTGCGTTGCGCCGCGAGCTGACCGGCCGCATCCTGACCGGCCGCGATCGCCCGCTTCAGGGTATCCGGGGTGAGCAGCGCGCCGGCGTTGTCGCCCGTGCCGTCGAGGCCGTCCGTGTCGGCGGCGAGAGCATGAACCCCGGACTCATGCCCCAAGGCCAGTGCCAGAGCCAGCAGGTACTCGCCGTTGCGGCCGCCCCGGCCATCCGGGTGCGTCACCCTGACGGTGGTTTCGCCACCGGAGATGAGCACGGTCCTTTGCCGGCGCGCCCTGAGGTCCCGGATGAGCCCCGCGTGGACCTGCGCCGCTACCCGCGCCGGTCCCGTCACATCCGGCAGAATCACCGTCTGCCAGCCTGCCGCTGCGGCGGCGCGGGCTGCGGCCGCCAGGGCCGTCGCGGCACTGGCGACGACCCGGGCAGTCACTCGCGGGACTGACACTGGCGTGCCCTCCTCCCCGATCTCAAGGGCCTGAACCACAGCTGGCGGTAGCGGGATCCCGAACCGGGCAAGGATCGCCTGCGCGTCGGCCCGGGTAGCTGGATCCGGCGACAGCGGACCGGAGCCGATATCCGCCAGCACATCCCCCGGTACATCAGAGATCGCCAGCAGCAGGATCTCGCCGGCCCGGATCTGCCGGGCCAGGCCGCCACCCTTGATGGACGAGAGCTTGCGGCGCACGGTATTGATCTGGGCAATGCTCGCGCCCGAGGCCAGGAGGCTGCGGGTAATGCCCTGCTTGTCAGCGAGCGTCACACCGGTCACCGGCTGCACCAGCAGTGCCGACGCCCCGCCGGACAAGAGCACGATGCACCGGTCCGCAGGCTGGCAGTCCCGGGCCAGCTGGAGGATGCGCCCACCCGCCGCCACACTCGCTGCATCGGGCACCGGATGCCCGGCTTCCAGAATCTCGATGCCCGCGGCCTGCTCACCGGACTTGAGGCCATGGCCATAGCGCGTGACTACCGCACCGCTCAGGGGCCCCAGATGGTGGGCCTGGTGATGAGCCACCAGCGTTGCCGCCATGCGGGCCGCTGCCTTGCCTGCGCCCAGCACCAGCGTGCGCCCCGTCGGGGGCGCCGTCGGCAAAAAAGGTGGCAGGCAGTCCAGGGGATCGGCCGCAGCGAGGCCGGCACAGAACAGCCGCGTCAGCAACTCACTTTCGGGGGCGTGCACGCTGGGCCGCCCGCTGGGCAAGCACCGCCACGGCCGGAAGTACGGTGCCGTCCAGGAACTCAAGGAAGGCCCCGCCGCCGGTGGAGACGTAGGACAACTGGTCCGTAAGCCCGTACTTCTCGAGCGCCGCCAGCGTGTCGCCTCCGCCAGCCACCGTGAAGGCCTTCGAACGGGCCACCGCCTGAGCGACGCGCTGCGTGCCGCGGCCGAACTTGTCGATCTCGAAGACCCCGACAGGGCCGTTCCAGATGACGGTCCCGGCCCGCGCGATGAGGCGGGCGTAAAGTTCGGCAGTACGGGGCCCAATGTCCAGAATCAGATCATTCGTCCCGACCTTGCTCACCGGTCGGGTTGCCGCCGCTGCCTGCGGCGACCCCGCGGTCGCCACGACCACGTCGGTCGGGACGGGGATGGACGCCCGGAACCCCTTGCCAGCCAGGCGCCGGGCCGCACCGATCAGGCCTTTTTCATAGAGCGATTTGCCGACCGGGTTGCCGGCAGCCGCAATGAAGGTATTGGCAATCCCGCCACCGACGATCAGCTGATCAACCTGCGCCGCCAGTGACTTCAGCACCTTGAGCTTGGCGGAGACCTTGGAGCCGCCGACGATGGCCACCACCGGTCGCGCGGGCTTGCGGAGCACCCGTTCGAGCGCCTCCAGCTCGGCCATCAGCAGCGGGCCGGCGCAGGCGACGGGGGCGTACTTTGCAACGCCGTGGGTGCTGGCCTCCGCCCGGTGGGCGGTGCCAAAGGCATCCATGACAAAGATGTCGCAGAGTCTGGCCATCTGCCGCGCAAGCGCCGGCGAGTTCTTCTTCTCGCCGGTATTGAAACGCACGTTCTCGCACAGCACCACTTCCCCGTCGGCGATCTCAAAACCCTGCAGCCAGTCCCGCAGCAGCGGCACAGACTGGCCGAGCAGCTCCGCGAGCCGGTTCGCCACGGGCCGCAGGGAGAGTTCCGGATCAAACTGGCCCTCGGTCGGACGCCCGAGATGCGACAGCAGGATCACCGCGGCACCGCCCTCCAGCGCAAGCCGGATGGTGGGCAGCGCTGCCAGAATGCGCGCCTCGCTGGTGACGCGCCCGTTCTGCACCGGTACGTTGAAATCAACCCGGATGAGCACCCGCTTGCCGGCGAGGCTCTGGTCGGTCATCCGCAGGACTTTTGTCGTCATTTGGCTTTGATAAGCGCGAGCGTGGTGTCGAGCATCCGGTTGGAGAAGCCCCACTCGTTGTCGTACCAGCTTAAAACCTTGACGAGCGTGCCGCCACCGACTCGCGTCTGCGTCGCATCGAAAATCGAGCTGCGCGGATCGTGGTTAAAGTCCACCGACACCAGCGGCTCCGTGTTGTAGCCCAGGATGCCCTTCAGCTCGCCCTCGGAGGCCGCCTTGAGAATGCCATTGACCTCGTCCACGGTGGTCGCCCGGGACGCCGTGAAGGTCAGGTCTACCACCGAGACGTTGATCGTCGGGACGCGCATGGCGAAGCCGTCCAGCTTCCCGTTGAGTTCCGGGAGCACAAGGCCGACGGCGGCAGCCGCCCCGGTCTTCGTGGGGATCATCGACATGGTCGCGGAACGGGCCCGCCGCAGATCCTCGTGATACACGTCGGTCAGCACCTGATCATTGGTGTACGCGTGAATAGTGGTCATCAACCCCTGCACCAAACCGAGCTTTTCGTGCAGCGGCTTGACCAGCGGCGCCAGACAGTTGGTCGTGCAGGAGGCATTGGAGATAACCGTGTAGGCTGCCTTCAGCGACTGGTGATTCACCCCGTAAACGATGGTGGCATCCACGTCCTTGCCGCCCGGCGCGGAGATGATTACTTTCTTCGCCCCGGCCGTGAGGTGGGCGGAGGCTTTTTCCTTGGTCGTGAAGAGGCCCGTGCACTCCAGCACGACGTCCACACCGAGTTCACCCCAGGGCAACTCCGCGGGATTGCGCTTGGCCAGCACGCGAATCCTGTCGCCGTTCACCACCATGCAATCGCCGTCGACCGTCACGGTCCCCGGAAACTTGCCGTGGGCCGTATCGTGCCGCGTCAGGTGCGCGTTCGTATTGGCGTCACCGAGATCGTTGATCGCCACGATGGCGATCTCGCCGGTGCGCTTTGCCTCGTAGAGAGCGCGCAGAACATTCCGGCCGATGCGGCCGTAACCATTGATGGCAACTCTAACGGGCATGCGAACGACTCCTGGCTGCTTATGCGCTGAGCAACTCCAGCGCTTCCTTCACAACGCGCTCCGGGGTGAAACCGAAGTGCTGAAACAGGTCCTTGGCGGGGGCTGACTTGCCAAAGACGTCGATACCGATGACGCGGCCGGCAGGACCCACAGCGCGATGCCAGGTCTCGGTTACGCCCATCTCAATCGCTATCCGGCGCGTCACGGCGGCGGGCAGCACCAACGCCCGCCACGCGGTGTCCTGGGCAGCAAACAAAGTGGGGCACGGCATGGAGACCACGCGAACACCGTGGCCCTGTGCCGTGAGCGCGTCGGCCGCGGCAACCGCCAGCGCCACCTCCGACCCGGTGGCAATGAGTATCAGGTCCACGCGGGCAGCATCCCGGAGCACGTAGCCACCGCGCCGGATGGCCGCAATCTGGGCGGCGTCGCGGGGCTGGGGCGGCAAGGCCTGGCGCGTCAGCACAAGGCTCGTCGGGCCTGAGGCACGCTCGATGGCTTCCTGCCAGGCAACTGCGGTCTCCACAGAGTCGCAGGGCCGCCAGACCCGCATGTTGGGAATGAGGCGCAGGCTGGCGGTCTGCTCCACCGACTGGTGAGTAGGCCCGTCTTCCCCCAGACCGATGGAGTCGTGGGTAAAGACAAAGATGGAGCGGAGTTCCATCAGTGCTGCCATGCGCAGCGCATTTCTGGAGTAGTCCGAGAAGGTCAGGAAGGTGCCGCCGAAGGGAATGTAGCCCCCGTGGGCCGCCATGCCGTTCATCGCCGCGGACATGCCGAACTCCCGGACACCCCAGGAGAGGTAGTTGCCGGCGACGTGACCGGGACCCACGGTGACGGCCGCCTTGGTGCGGGTCAGGTTGGAGCCGGTCAGATCGGCAGACCCGCCAAACAGTTCCGGCAGGGCAGGTGAAAAAGCGTTCAGAGCGTCTTCTGAGGATTTTCTGGTGGCCTTGGCCGCAGTGTCGGTGACAATCCTGGCCAGGGCGATTTCGGCGTGGGCGGGCCACGCAGCAGGCAGCTCCCCCGCCATGCGCCGGCTGAACTCGCCCGCGAGCTCCGGGTAGTCCTTGCCATAAGCCGTGAAGAGTTCCTGCCACTGCTGCTCGAGACGCGCACCCACGGCAAGCGCATCCCAGCCGGCCCGGATCTCGGGCGGGACTTCGAAGGGCGGCGCGGTCCAGCCCAGGAACTTGCGCGCGGCGGCTGCCTCCTCGGGCCCGAGGGCCTCGCCGTGCACCTTCTCCGTGCCTTGCTTGTTGGGGGCACCCCAGCCAATGGCGGTCTTGCAGCAGATCAGCGACGGCCGGCCGGTCTCATTCCGGGCCGCCTCGATGGCCGTGCTGACGGCGTCGGGGTTGTGGCCGTCCACATCAGCAACGACGTGCCAGCCATAGGCCCGGAAGCGGGCCGGCGTGTCGTCGGTAAACCAGTTCTTGACGTGCCCATCGATCGAGATGCCGTTATCGTCGTACAGGCAGATCAGCTTGCCGAGACCCAGCGTACCCGCCAGGGAGCAGGCCTCGTGGGATATGCCCTCCATCAGGCAGCCGTCACCGAGAAAGACCCAGGTATGGTGATCGACCACCGGGAAGCCCGGGCGGTTGAACTCGGCGGCCAGCAACTTCTCTGCCAGGGCCATGCCCACCGCATTGGCCAGCCCCTGGCCCAGGGGCCCGGTGGTGGTCTCGATGCCGAGGTGCAGGTCCCGCTCCGGGTGGCCTGCCGTGAGGGAACCCAGCTGCCGGAAGCGGCGGATCTCATCCAGGGACAGCGGATAGCCGGTCAGATTCAGCAGGGAGTAGAGGAGCATCGACCCGTGCCCGTTCGAGAGCACGAAACGGTCCCGGTCGGGCCAGGTCGGGTTGGCGGGGTTGTGCCGGAGGTAGTCGTTCCAGAGCACCTCTGCCATGTCAGCCATGCCCATGGGCATGCCCGGGTGACCGGATTTGGCCGCCTCGACGGCGTCGAAGGAGAGGACGCGGATCGCGTTGGCCAGCTGCCGGCGCGCGGCGGCCGGGCGGTTCGTTCGGGCTTTGGCTGGCATGAGACCCCCAGCGCTCCGGGACGAGTGGGGAGGAATGCTCGCGAAAGCCCGCAGCGGGCGCGCATTGTCGCGTAACAGTGCAGGACCCGCAACGGGTTGGCCACCACTTATGTCACTGCCAGACCGGACACCGACAGGTTGCCGGAGCAACGTCTATAATTCCGGCCCCAAACAACTACAACCGGACACCCCATGGCCAGCCGCAAGCTCTTTACCTCCGAATCCGTCTCTGAAGGTCACCCGGACAAGATGGCGGACCAGATTTCCGATGCCATCCTGGATGCCATCCTGGCCCAGGAGCCGGAATCCCGGGTGGCGTGTGAAACCCTGATCAAGACAGGCTTCGTGCTGGTCTCCGGGGAAATCACCACCAATGCCTGGGTCGATCTGGAGGCACTGGTGCGCAAGGTCGTGTGCGACATCGGGTACGACCACTCGGACAAGGGCTTCGACGGCAACTCCTGTGGCGTGCTGAATGCCATCGGCAAGCAGTCTGCCCATATCGCCCGGGGCGTGTCCCGGAAGAAGAAGCGGGAACAGGGCGCCGGCGATCAGGGCATGATGTTTGGCTACGCCGCCCGGGAAACCGACGTGCTCATGCCCTTACCCATCACGCTGGCCCACAGGCTGGTGAAGCGCCAGGCGGACGTCCGCCGCAAGGGCAAGCTCAACTGGCTCAGGCCTGACGCCAAGAGCCAGGTCACCGTGATTTACGAGGACCACAAGCCGGTGGGTCTGGATGCCGTGGTGCTGTCGACTCAGCACGCCCCCGGCGTCAAGCAGAAAGACCTCCGGGAAGCGGTGATCGAGGAGATCCTGAAGCCGGTCATCGCGAAAAAGTGGTTTGCTTCCCTCAAGAAGGAGAAGATCCACATCAACCCGACCGGCGCCTTCGAAATCGGGGGGCCCATGGGCGACTGTGGCCTCACCGGCCGCAAGATCATCGTGGATACCTACGGCGGCATGGCCCGCCATGGGGGCGGAGCGTTCTCAGGCAAGGATCCCACGAAGGTGGACCGGTCGGCCGCCTATGCCGCCCGTTATGTCGCCAAGAACATCGTCGCGGCAGGCATTGCCGACCGCTGCGAGGTGCAGGTTTCCTACGCCATTGGCGTCGCCCAGCCGACCTCAGTCAGTGTCGATACCTTCGGCACCGGCAAGCTCGGGGAGGAACGCCTCGACCAGCTGGTCCGCAAGCACTTCGACCTGACTCCCTACGGCATCCGGGAAATGCTGGATCTGCACAGGCCCATCTACCGGGCCACGGCGGCCTACGGCCACTTCGGCCGGGAAGAACCGAATTTCACCTGGGAACGAACTGACAGGGCAGAGGCCCTGCAGCGGGATGCCCGCGTCAGACGCTAGCGGCCGATTTGCCGGTCACCCAACCTGAAAAAACCGCCCCAAACTTAAGGACTCACCAATGAGCACCAAGCCCGCTTTGGCCACCGAGGACGACTTCCGCGTTGCCGACATGAGCCTCGCCGCCTGGGGCAGGAAAGAAATCGCCATTGCGGAAACCGAGATGCCGGGCCTCATGGCGCTGTGCGAGGAGTTCGGCAAGTCGAAGCCGTTGAAGGGCGCCCGGATTGCCGGTTGCCTGCACATGACGATCCAGACCGCCGTGCTGATCGAAACCCTGGTCAAGCTGGGGGCCAGTGTGCGCTGGTCATCCTGCAACATCTTCTCCACCCAGGACCATGCGGCGTCGGCGATTGCCGCCGCCGGCGTGCCGGTGTTCGCCTGGAAGGGCGAGACGGAGGAGGAGTACTGGTGGTGCGTCGAGCAGACGGTGCGGGGCCCGAACGGCTGGGTGCCCAACATGATTCTCGATGACGGCGGCGACCTGACCGCTATCCTGCACGACAAGTACCCTGAACTGATGAAGGACGTCCGCGGCATCTCGGAGGAGACCACGACGGGGGTCGGCCGCCTCTACGAAATGGCGACCGCAGGTCGGCTGATGTGCCCCGCCATCAACGTCAACGACTCCGTGACCAAGTCCAAGTTCGACAATCTCTACGGCTGCCGGGAGTCACTGGTGGACGGCATCAAACGGGCCACCGACGTGATGATCGCCGGCAAGATCGCGGTCGTCGCTGGCTACGGGGATGTGGGCAAGGGCTGTGCCCAGTCGCTCCGGGGCCTGGGGGCCACCGTGTGGATCACGGAAATCGATCCGATCAATGCCTTGCAGGCCGCCATGGAAGGCTACCGCGTGGTGACGATGGAACAGGCCGCCCCCAAGGCCGACATCTTCGTCAGCGCCACCGGCAATTTTGGCGTCATCAACCATGACCACATGGTGAAGATGAAAGACCAGGCCATCGTCTGCAACATCGGGCACTTCGACAGCGAGATCGACGTGGCATCGTTGCGCAAGCTCAAGTGGGAAAACATCAAGCCCCAGGTGGACCACGTTATCTTCCCGGACGGCAAGCGGCTGATCCTGCTGGCCGAGGGACGCCTCGTTAACCTGGGCTGCGGCACGGGCCACCCGAGCTTTGTCATGTCGACGTCCTTCACCAACCAGGTCCTGGCGCAGATGGACCTGTGGCAGAACCCGACCAAGTACGAGAAGAAGGTTTACGTCCTGCCGAAGTATCTCGACGAGAAAGTCGCCCGACTGCACCTGAAGAAGATCGGCGTCGAACTGACCACGCTGACCCAGAAGCAGGCCGACTACCTCCGCGTGCCCGTCGAGGGGCCCTACAAGCCGGACCACTACCGCTATTGAGTCGATGCTGCCGAAGTCCAGCGTCCCCGGCCTGATTCCCACCCTGAACAACACGGGGTGGATGACCGAGACGCTGGACGACTACTCACTGGCATTCACCGAGTACGCCGGGACTCAGCAGGCAGAGTGCCTGGATATCGGCTGCGCCTACGGCGTGGCGACCCTGCCAGCGCTGGCGAAGGGCGCCCGCATTCTGGCGAGTGACCTCGAGCCGAGGCACCTGGAGATCCTCGCCGGGCGGGTTCCGCCGGCTGATCGAGCCCGCTTCCGCAGCCAGCCGGCCAGGCTGCCGGACATCGATTTTCCGGCCGGGAGCTTCGGGGCACTTCTCTGCGCCCGGGTCCTGCATTTTCTCCTGGCCCGGGATATCGAGATCACCGTCCGCAAGATGTTCGACTGGCTGCTGCCAGGTGGCCGGGCGTTCCTGATCACGGACAGTCCCTACGCAGGGCCCTGGTGGAAAAGCTCGCCGGAGTACGAGCGGCGCAAACGCGAGGGTTGCCCCTGGCCGGGGTTTGTCAGCAACTATCCTTCGCTTCTGCCCGCAGGCACCGATCCGTCGAAGCACTCCTCATTCATTCATCCCCTGGACCCCGACATCCTCAGCCGGGTGTGCAGGGAAGCCGGCTTCGAGGTGCTCGAGGCCCGGTTTCTCCGGGGTGGCACCAAAAGTGCGACAGGTCGGGAGCACGCGGGAGTCATCGCGGCAAAGCCCGCCCTATAACGCGATCTTCGTCGCATTTTCGCCGCTGCCTCTGCTGGCCGGGGCGGTCCTTGCGAAGCCCATTCGATGGCGAGACGCAGCCCCGGCTATAGTTTCCCCATGTCACCTCCCCTCCGCATCCTGCACATCACCGACCCCCACCTCCACGAGCATCGGGACGCCCGGATGCGCGGCGTGAACACTGACGACACGCTGGTGGCCACGCTCAAGCAGGCCATGGCTGATGCGCGCCGTCCGGACGCAATCCTCGCCACGGGCGATCTCGTTCAGGACGAAACCCGGGGCGGCTATGAACGGTTTCGGGAACTCACCGGCGGCCTGGGTTTGCCGGTCTACTGCCTGCCAGGAAACCATGACTCCCCCGACCTCATGCGTGCGGTGTTGTCCGAACCACCCTTCCAGTTCTGCGGGGTCGCACAGCACGGTGACTGGACGCTGGTGATGCTGAGCAGTTTCGCCAGCAATGAGGCCGGCGGCGTGCTGGCCGACCCGGAGCTGGAGTTTCTGGAACGGACCCTGGCGAGCCGCCCTTCGGGCCATTGCCTGATTGCCCTGCACCACCAGCCGGTACCCATGGGCAGCCGCTGGCTCGACGGCGTCGCCCTGCGCAACGCGGACGAGTTCTTCCGGGTCTGCGACCGGCATACCCACGTCCGGGGCATCGTCTGGGGCCACGTCCATCAGGCCTCGGACCGGGAGCGGCGGGGAGTCCAGTTGATGAGCACACCCTCCACCTGTTCCCAGTTCAAGCCGGAATCTGAGCACTTCGCCCTGGACGCGCGCCCACCAGGCTACCGGTGGCTGAATCTCCACACGGATGGCAGGATCAGCACATCAGTAGTCTGGGTTGCCTGAACTCAATGGTCCTGCCATCACGCCGGAGGCTGGCCTCTGCGCCGCTGGCGATACTGGTCACGGCGGCAGCTTTCTGGACACAGTCAGCCTCCGCCCTGCCCCTGTGGGAACTGACCGGCACCCGCAATCACATCATGGTGCTTGGCTCGATTCACCTGCTCCGCGCTGCTGACTACCCCCTGGCCCCCGCGATCACCCAGGCCTTTGATGAGGCGGACATCGTGCTCATGGAGATCGACATGGACGATCTCGATCCTGGGATCAGTGCGCAGACCATCGCCGCACTGGCCAGGGACGGCAAGGGGCGCCAGTTACAGGAATTGCTGGGCCCCAACGCCTGGCGGGCAGCGTCTGCCGAAGCGGGCAAGCTGGGACTGGACCTGTCCTCCCTGGCACCCTTCGAACCCTGGTACGCCGCCATCGCAGTGACACAGCTGCGCCTCGCCCAGCTCGGTTTCGACCAGTCCCTGGGCGTTGAAGCGCAACTGTCCACAGAGGCAAGAAAACGGGGCAAGGAGGTCCGCGGTCTCGAAACCCTGGAAGGTCAGCTGCGAACCCTCGACAACCTGTCGCCGGACGCCCAGCGAGCCTTCCTCCAGACCACCCTCGAGGAAGCACGGGAAGCGGGCGAGGTGGCCGACGAGATGATCGCCGCGTGGAAGACGGGGGACGTGGTGACGCTGGACGCGGACCTGCTCGAAAGCGTCCGCGAGCAACCCGAGATGTATCGGGCGCTGATTGTTCAGCGCAACGAGAACTTTGCCCGCGCCATTGGCGACCTCGTGGATGACTCGAAGGATTACCTGATCGTGGTCGGGACCCTGCACCTGGTGGGCCCCGACAGCGTGCTAAGCCTGCTGGGGCGAAAAGGCATCAAGTCCAGACAGATTGATGGCGGGGAACCCGCTCTCACCGAGGTGGAGCGCCCCTAAACCTCGACCATCTCGAAATCTTCCTTGCCTGCTCCGCAGTCCGGACAGCGCCAGGACAGCGGGACATCGGACCAGGCCGTTCCCGGCGCCAGCCCGGATTCGGGCGCACCGGCCCGCTCGTCGTACAGATAACCGCAGATCAGGCACATGTAGGTTTTCATCGGGACAAAGCTTCCTATGGCGATTTTTCGCGGCGTAACGGGCGGAGCATCGGTCGCAGGAACTGCAACAGTTTGACCGGATCCGTGAGTTCGAGACAATGCTGCTTGTCGGCAGGTGGCATCGGCAGAATCTCTGCAAGCCTGCAGCCCACCCAGGCCGCATCGTCGTAGCGCTTGTCGATGGCATCATAGAGTCCACCGAGATCGTTGATCACGGAGGCGAGCAGCGTGGCCAGGGGGCGAAACTCCTCCGGCAGTGCCTGCCGGCGCAGTTCGGGCAACAACTCAACCTCGCCGAGGTAGAGACCGTCTGCCTGGCGGGAAACCCCAAGCAGGCGAAACTGCCGTTTCCCCTGGGCCGTGATTCCCAGGATGCCATCGCTGCCCTGATGGAAGTCGATGATATGAGCGAAAGTGCCAATGGTGCTGGTTTCCACCGGGCCCGTCTCCCCGCCGCCCAGGATCAGCACGACACCAAAGTCTGAATCCTCCCGCAGGCAGCGACTGACCATATCCAGGTAACGCGGCTCAAACACGCGCAGGGTCAAGGGACCATCGGGAAACAGAACCGTGCTCAATGGGAACAGGGGACCAGCCGACAAGCTCACGGGCTCGAACCGAGCGCCTGACTCAACGCACCGTGGATTCCCTGAAAATCGCCGTTACTCATGATCACCACGGCATCCCCCGGATGCTTGCCCGCCACAATGCCAGCAATGATCGTTTCGGTATCCGGGCAAACCCGGATGCGGGGATCAGACCGAAACTCGGCATCCAGATCCCACTTGAGGCCGGCAGGGCGCAGAACCCAGGCCTGATCCGCGGCACCGAGCGCCGGACCCAGTGCCCCCTGGTAGATGCCGAGCTTCATGCTGTTGGAGCGCGGCTCGAAAACCGCAATGACCCGCCGCACGCCGGCACGCTGCCGGATGCCCTCCAGAGTCCTGCGAATCGCGGTCGGATGATGGGCGAAGTCGTCAAAGACCTGGACCCCGCCAAACTCGCCGAGGTGCTGCAGACGGCGCTTGACGCCCCGAAACCGCCCGATAGCCTCCAGTGCCACTGCCGGGTCGACGCCGACAGCGCGGGCGGCCAGCAAAGCGGCCACGGCGTTCTCGGCATTGTGGGCTCCCGACAGCTGCCACTGACAGCGGCCAACCTCCTGGCCCTTGTGCATTACGCGCAGCGTGCCCGCAGGAGACTCGATCCCCACCCAGTCCGCACCCTCCTCACTGCGGCTCCCGAAGGTGTCCAGGGGCGTCCAGCACCCGCGCTGCAGCAGAGCGATCACATTGGCATCGCCCGCCGGGACGACCAGCCGGCCATTGGCCGGGAGAGCGCGGATCAGCTGGTGAAACTGGTGGGTGATGGCCTCGAGGTTGGGATAGATATCCGCGTGATCAAATTCCAGATTGTTGACGATGAGCGTCTGGGGGCGGTAGAGAAGGAACTTGGCGCGCTTGTCGAAAAAAGCGGTGTCGTACTCGTCGGCTTCGATCACGAAGACCGGATCTGTCCCCAGTCGGGCCGAGAACTCGAAGTCCTTCGGCACGCCGCCGACCAGGAAGCCTGCGCGCCGGCCGGCGCACTCAAGGATCCATGCCAGCAGGCTGGTCGTGGTGGTCTTGCCGTGGGTACCGGCGACACCGATCACCGAGCGGTGGCGCAGTACTGCGTTCGCCAGCCACTCAGGCCCGGACATGTAGGGAATACGCCGGTTCAGCAGTTCCTCGATGACTGGCATACCACGAGTCATGACATTGCCAACCACGACCACGTCCGGCGCAGGCTCGAGCTGAGCTGCCTCATAGCCCTCGATCAACTCCACACCCAGACGGGCCAGCTGGTCACTCATCGGCGGGTAGATGTTGCGATCCGAGCCCGTCACCCGGTAACCGGCTTCCCTGGCGATGACCGCCACACCGCCCATGAATGTCCCGCAGACTCCAAGGATATGTACGTGCTGCATATGAGGAGTTGCCAGCCCTGAGGATCAGACTGGCGGCGGCCCGAACTGGGCGAACACCAGGTAGTTGAGAAAAAAGTACGCGACGGAGATTGCCAGACCGGCCGCAAAAGGCGCAGACAGTGCCCTGGAAAAGATATGGCCGTTCACGGCCAAGGACCAGCTGACCACGGCGAGAAGCCCGAGCGTGGGTCCAATCGCCGGCTTCCCGGGATCGGTCGCCATTTCCAGCCAGTAGCTGAACGGGATCATGCAGGCCCCCAGCAGGGCCCCGGTGCCGAACATGGCAGTCAGGGTCTGCCGATAGCGCAACACGTGACCCGTCAGGCGCAGCAACCCCCAGAGACAGCCACACAGCAACAGGAGATCCAGGACGAGACTGCGGGCCAGCGCTACCGAGGCGTGGTAAACGGGCAGCGCCAGCAGGGACTGAGCAAGCACGTAGACCAGGCCTGCCAGCAGGAGCAGAAACAGGGAATCCGGCAGGTCTTCTGGCCCACGGCGGCGCAGTACGATCTGCAGAAAGACGTCGAGGATGCGCAACATTAACGGCCGCGGCGGCTGCCGCTCCTACGAACGCAGCGTCGCGGTGACGCGCGCGTAGACCTCGTCCACCGCACCCTCGCCATCGACCTCGTGGAGCAGTCCTGCCTGGCGGTAGTACTGAACTACCGGCTCGGTCTGTGCGCGGTAGACCTTCAGCCGGTTCCCGATCGTCTCCTCGTTGTCATCGACCCGCTGAATCAGTTGCCCGCCCGCCTTCAGGCAGGCGTCGAGGTCGGCCTGGGGAGAAAAGTGGATGTTCAGGAGCTTGCCCGTGACTGAGCAGGTGCGGCGGCCGGTCAGGCGCTTCTGCAGGTTGTCCAGGTCTACGTCGATGAGAACCGCCGTGTCCAGCGGGCAGCCAATCTCCGCGAGCATGACTTCCAGGGCACGGGCCTGGGCCAGATTGCGGGGAAACCCATCCAGGACGAACCCGGGAGCAGCATCATCCCGCCTGAGACGATCGCGAATCATGCCGAGGACGATGTCATCGGACACCAGTTCCCCCGCGTCCATTGCCGCCTTCGCCCGCAGGCCGAGCGGCGTGCCGGCTGCTACAGCCTCGCGCAGCAGGTCGCCCGTCGAGAGCTGGACAGTGCCGTGCTGGGCCATCAGCCGTTGCGCCTGGGTACCCTTGCCAGAACCCGGGGCCCCGAGAAATACAATGCGCAATAGTCCAGTCCCATTCAGCAACAGTGGCGACGTAAGCTACAGTGCCCCCTCCGTAGACGTCAAACGAGAACAGGAACACGCATGGCCAAACGGAATGCCTTCTATGCCCAGTCCGGCGGCGTCACAGCGGTGATCAACGCCTCGGCCTGTGGCGTCATCGAGACAGCCCGGCGCCACCGGAGCCGGATCGGCACGCTCTACGCCGGCCGGAACGGGATTCTCGGCGCCCTGGACGAAGAGCTCGTGGACACCAACCGGGAGAGCGCTGCTGCCATCGCCGCCCTCCGCCACACGCCCGGGGGCGCGTTCGGTTCCGCGCGCTACAAGCTCAAGGGGCTGGAGCAGAATCGGGCCGAGTACGAGCGGCTGATCGCCGTCTTCCGGGCCCACGACATCGGCTATTTTTTCTACAACGGGGGCGGCGATTCCGCAGACACCTGCTTGAAGGTGTCCCAGATCGGCGCGACGCTCGGCTACCCGATAGTCGCCATCCATGTCCCCAAGACTGTAGATAACGACCTGCCGATCACGGATACCTGCCCCGGGTTCGGCTCTGTCGCCAAGTACGTAGCCGTGTCCACACTGGAAGCCGCGCTGGACGTGCGCTCCATGTCCCGCACTTCAACCAAGGTCTTCATCCTGGAAGTGATGGGCCGCCACGCCGGGTGGATTGCCGCCGCCGCGGGCCTTGCCGGCAGCAAGGCCGGGGATCCCCCGCACATCATCCTCTTCCCGGAAATCGCCTTTGACGCCAAGGCATGCCTCGCTCGCGTGGCTGAGTGCGTGCGCCGGTATGACTACTGCGTCGTCGTGGTCAGCGAGGGCGCACGCTATGCCGACGGGCGCTTTCTGGCCGACGCCGGCACGGTAGACGCTTTCGGCCACAAGCAGCTGGGCGGTGTGGCGCAGGTCATTGCCACCATGGTCCGTGACGAACTGAAGCTCAAGTATCACTACGCCATTGCTGACTACCTGCAGCGTTCGGCCCGGCACATTGCTGCACGCGTCGACGTGGAGCAGGCTTACGCGCTGGGCAAGGCTGCGGTAGAACTGGCCCTCAAGGGCGAGAACGCCGTCATGCCGACCATTGTCCGACGCTCGGACAAGCCCTACCGGTGGAGCGTCGGGAAGGCCGCCCTGACGGACGTTGCGAACCAGGAGAAGATGATGCCGAGGAACTACATAACCCGGGATGGGTTCGGCATCACGGCCGCTGCCCGGCGCTACCTGGCCCCCCTGATCCAGGGCGAGGACTACCCGCCCTACCGGCAGGGGCTCCCCGCCTACGCGTCCCTCAAGCTCGTGGCGGTGAAGAAACAGCTGAAACCGCGCGCGTAGGAGCGCCGACCGGCGCGAACTCCCTTGCAGGAGCGGCGAGGCGATCGCGCCGGTCGGCGCTCCTACAACGCCAAATGTTAGTGCTATGATCCAGCGCCATTTTTCGCCGGCCTTTCATCTTCGAGGACTCAACCATGTCAACCAACCTGGCCATTACTCTGGCCATTGGCGCTTCCTTGCTCGCCCTGCTCTACGGCGCCCTCATGTCGCGCTGGATCATCGCGCAATCCGCGGGCAATGCCCGCATGCAGGAGATCGCCGCGGCGATTCAGGCGGGAGCCAAGGCTTATCTCAATCGCCAGTACTACACCATCGCCATAGTCGGCGCGGTGCTGACGGTGATCCTCGCCCTGGCGCTTGATCTGCCCACGGCCGGTGGCTTTGTCGTCGGTGCGGTCCTCTCGGGCGCGGCCGGTTTCATCGGCATGAACGTGTCGGTCCGGGCCAACGTCCGCACCGCGCATGCGGCCAGCATCGGCCTTAACCCTGCGCTGCAGGTCGCGTTCCGCGGTGGCGCCGTCACGGGCATGCTGGTGGTCGGCCTTGGCCTGCTGGGCGTGGCAGGCTACTTCGCGGTGATGCGGGGCTTCATCGGCGACGACAAGGCTCTGCACTCGCTGATTGGTCTGGCCTTTGGTGGTTCCCTGATTTCCATCTTTGCGCGACTGGGCGGCGGGATCTTCACCAAGGGCGCCGACGTCGGTGCCGACCTGGTGGGCAAGGTCGAAGCCGGCATTCCGGAAGATGACCCCCGGAACCCCGCCGTGATTGCCGATAACGTAGGCGACAACGTAGGCGACTGCGCCGGCATGGCTGCCGACCTGTTTGAAACCTATGCAGTGACCGTGGTGGCCACCATGGTTCTCGGCGGACTGATGTTCAAGGGAGCCGATGGCGGCCTTGATCTCCGCTACATCCTTTACCCGCTCGTGCTCGGCGCCGTGTCGATTGTCGCCTCGATTGTCGGCACGTTCTTCGTGAACGCGCGGGACGGCGGCAAGATCATGAACGCTCTGTACCGGGGGCTGGCGGTGTCCGGAATCCTGGCGCTGGCCGCGTTCTACCCGGTGACCCAGCTTGTCATGGGTGATGCCGCAACGAACCTCTTCCTGTGTGCGGTTATCGGACTGGTGCTTACCGGCGCGCTGATCTGGATCACCGAGTACTACACCGCCACCGAGTACGGGCCCGTACGCTATGTCGCCGCGGCGTCCCAGACGGGTCACGGCACCAACGTCATCGCCGGCCTCGCGGTCTCCATGAAGTCCACCGCGTTGCCCGTACTCGCAGTCTGTGCAGCCATCTGGGGTTCCTACCAGCTGGACGGGCTCTACGGCATCGCCATTGCGGCGACCTCCATGCTGTCCATGACAGGTATGGTCGTCGCGCTCGATGCCTACGGTCCCATCACGGACAACGGTGGTGGTATTGCCGAAATGTCCGGCCTGCCGAAGAACGTGCGGACCATCACCGACGCGCTGGATGCAGTGGGTAACACCACCAAAGCAGTCACCAAGGGCTACGCCATTGGGTCAGCGGGACTCGCTGCCCTCGTGCTCTTCGCTGACTACACCCACAACCTGGAAGCGGTGGGCAAACTGGAGGTCTTCAGCCTCTCCGATCCCGCCGTAATCATTGGCCTGTTCATTGGTGGTCTGGTTCCGTACCTGTTCGCTGCAATGGCGATGGAGGCGGTGGGCCGGGCTGCGAGCTCCGTGGTGGTCGAGGTACGGCGTCAGTTCAAGGAGATCAAGGGCATCATGGAGGGCACGGGCAAACCCGACTACTCCAAAGCTGTCGATCTGCTGACCAAGGCCGCCATCAAGGAAATGGTCGTCCCGTCGCTGCTGCCGATTCTCGTTCCGGTGGTGGTTGGCTTTGGCATGAACATCCTCATGGGTCCGGGAGCCGGCGTCCGTGCTCTGGGTGGTCTGCTGATTGGCACGATTGTCACCGGCATCTTCCTGGCCATCTCGATGTGCACCGGTGGCGGCGCCTGGGATAACGCCAAGAAGTACATTGAAGAAGGCAATTTCGGTGGCAAGGGCTCCGAGACCCACAAGGCTGCCGTCACTGGCGACACCGTTGGCGATCCCTACAAGGACACCGCGGGTCCCGCCATCAACCCGTTGATCAAGATCATCAACATCGTGGCCCTCTTGCTGGTGCCGCTCCTGTAGGAGCGGCGACCGCCGGGACTACCCGCCACCGCATCAGCGGACCCAGGTTGGGTGTCCTGTCCGGCGCTCACCGTGTACTCACGGTAGCCGGACAGGATTTCCCGCTGGGGGGCCGCGGGCTACGGAGCAGTGAGTCGCGGCTAAAGCCGCTCCTACGGGGTGGTAAGCGCGGTGCCCGGCTCGCCGAGCCGGTGCGGCCGGTCGATGAAGT
>SHZI01000013.1 GCA_009692345.1 Gammaproteobacteria bacterium
GGCCACTACGTTGCGTTCCGCCTCCTCGCCATGTTGCGCAACGAGTTCTACGAGCGGCTGGAACCGCTGGCGCCGGCGGGCATGGGGACCCTCCGGACGGGCGACGCCATTTCCCGGGTCATCAACGACTGCGAGCGGGTGGAGCCCTTTTATGCCCACACCATTGCGCCGGCGATCTGCGCCGTGATTGTGCCGGCGTCGCTGCTGGGCTGGCTCTACGCAATTAACCCGGCGTTTGCCTGGACTCTGCTGCCGTTCATGCTCTTCATGCTCGTCGTGCTGCCCACGATGATTGCCCTGATCGGCGGTTCCGGCGACGCCGACTGGCGCCGCGTCCAGGGCGAGGTGAATGCCTTCCTGACGGACAGTTTCCAGGGCCTCCGGGACACGCTGGCCTTTGGCGCCGGCCAGCGCCGCCGGCAGGAGGCCCGACGCCTGGGCGAGGAGCTTGGTGCGGGTCAGGAGAAACTCACCCGGGCAGATGCTTTTCAGCGCGGTGTGACAGAACTCGTGGTGGCCGCCGCCGCCGTGGCCATGCTCTGGGTGGGCCAGGATCTGGTCCAGTCCGGTGCTGTGGACGTCCTGCGGGACCTGCCCGTGGTATTCGCCATCGCCGTCACGAGCTTCGAGGCGGTGATCGGGCTGAACAATGTGATCAACGACTATCGGGTGTCCATCGTCTGCGCCGACCGGCTGTTTGAACTCATGGATCAGGAGCCGGCGGTGAAAGACCGTTCCCGGGGCCCGGTGGGCAACCTGAAGCCGGCGCTGGTCTTTGACAACGTCCAGTTCGGCTACCAGGCCGGCCATGCCATCCTGAAGGGCATCAGCTTCGACCTGGCCGCCGGGGAGCACGTGGCGCTCGTCGGGACCAGTGGCGCCGGCAAGTCCACCATCGTGAACCTGCTGCTCCGCTTCTGGGACGCCACGGGCGGTGATATCCGGATCGGCGGCCGGCCCATCACCGACCTCCCCCTCGACGAACTGCGCAACCTGGTGGCGGTTGTTTCCCAGCGCAACTACGTGTTCAACACCACGATTGGCGACAACATCCGCATGGGCAAGCCCGGGGCCACCCAGGCCGAAGTGGACCACGCTGCGCGCCGGGCCAATCTGCAGACCTGGATCGACAGCCTGCCGGACGGCTACGAGACGCCCGTCGGCGAGATGGGCTCGAAGATCTCCGGCGGCCAGCGCCAGCGCCTGGCCATCGCCCGGGCACTGCTCAAGGACTCGCCGATTCTCATCCTCGACGAAGCCACCTCAAATCTCGATGTAGAGACCGAGAGAGAGGTGAACGCGGCGATTCGCGAACTACAGTCTGGCCGCACGACACTGACCATTGCCCATCGCCTCTCGACGGTGCAGAACGCAGACCGGATCCTCGTGCTGGAGCAGGGGCGCGTCGTGGAGCAGGGCCGGCACGCCCAGCTGCTGGCGAAGGGCGGCGTCTACGCCCGCATCTTCGAACTCCAGCAGGACGAGGTCGACGCGCTGCTGGATACGGGTGGCCCACTCCCCGCGTAGGAGCGCGTTCACGCGCGACCCGAACGCACGCTGTAGCCCGCGGCATCCCGGTCGGGATCCCTTCTGGCTACCGTGAGTACACGGTGAGCGCCAGAAGGGACACCCGACCACGCTGCCGCTACGACACTGGCCGGGGGTCGCGCGTGAACGCTCTCCTACGGGGTGGTGGTGATCGCTGCGGCTGCTCGCCTGGCCTTCGCCCGGGCTTCGTCCAGGGTCGCGGCTCGGGCCAGGGTCACGCCCATGCGCCGTTTGCCCCGCACCTCGGGCTTGCCGAAGAGGCGGAGTGCGGTGTCGGGTTCCGTCAGGGCCGCTTCCACAGTGTTGAACTGCAGGTTGGCCGAGTCGCCCTGGATCAGCAGGGCGCAGGAGGCGGAGGGACCGTGCTGGGCGATGTTGGGGATCGGCAAGCCGAGTATGGCCCGGATGTGCAGGGCGAACTGGGAGAGATCCTGGGAGATCAGCGTGACCAGGCCCGTGTCGTGGGGGCGGGGTGACACCTCGCTGAACCAGATCTGGTTGCCCTTGACGAAGAGCTCCACGCCGAAGATTCCCCGCCCACCCAGTTCGCCCGTCACCGCGGCGGCGATGCGCCGGCTTTCGGCCAGGGCCTTCGGACTCATGGGGTGGGGTTGCCAGGACTCCCGGTAGTCGCCGTCGATCTGCAGGTGCCCGATGGGTTCGCAGAACGCCGTGCCACCGGCATGGCGGATGGTGAGCTGGGTGATCTCGTAGTGGAAGTCGATGAAGCCCTCCACGATCACTCGGCCGGCGCCAGCGCGCCCGCCGCCCTGCGCGTAGTCCCAGGCCTTCTGGATATCGGCCGCGGTGCGTACCGTGCTCTGGCCCTTGCCCGAGCTGGACATCACCGGCTTCACGATGCAGGGCATGCCGATGGCGGCAACGGCGGCCCGGTATTCGTCCAGCGTGCCGGCAAAGCGGAAGGGGGAGGTCGCGAGGCCCAGTTTCTCAGCCGCCAGCCGGCGGATACCCTCCCGGTCCATGGTCAGCTGCGCGGCCCGGGCCGTGGGGATCACCGTGTAACCCCCGCCCTCGAGAGCGATCAGCTCAGCCGTGGCGATGGCCTCGATCTCCGGCACGATGAAGTGGGGTCGCTCCTGCGCGATCACGCCGCGCAGGGCTGCCGCGTCAAGCATGCTGATGACGTGGGAGCGGTGGGCCACCTGCATGGCCGGCGCGTTGGCGTAGCGGTCGACGGCAATCACCTCGACGCCCAGACGCTGGGCCTCGATGGCCACTTCCTTGCCCAGTTCGCCGGAGCCCAGCAGGAGAAGACGGGTGGCGCCGGGGGTGAGGGGGGTGCCGATGGTGGTCATATTTTCAGGTATCGCGCCTTAAGGCGCTCCTACAACGGCATCACGCGGTCCGCAAACCCATGCATGGCCACGGCGGTTTCAGCCGGCGCTTCCTCCTGCACATAGTGCCCGGAGGTCGGGACGAGCATGGCGGTGCTCCGGGGCAGATTGGCCTTCAGCTCCTCGAACTCGGCCATGGTCTTGTTGCGATCGAGCTGGCCCCAGACGATCAGGGACGGGACGGTGAGCCGGGGCAGCATGGCCAACTCATCCGGCTCGCTGTACTGGCCCATCATGCTGGTCATGCCGCTCATGTAGCCCTCGGTCTGCGCGGTGCGGCCGAGATCCCGGACCACGTCGTCCGTGACGATGGCCGGATTGATGAAGGAGTTGCGCAGGAATCTGCTGCGGAATTCCCGGTCCCCGAAAAGCTTGGCCTGGATGCGGGGGAACGGGAACACCAGGTACTTGGCGATCGCCGGCACGCCGCTGTTGATGATGCCCGGGTTCATGACGACGAGGCCGATCACCTGCGGGGACTTCAGCGCGACCCGCGCCGCGATGGCCCCGCCGAGGGAGTGGCCCCCCACAACGACATTCTTCAGGTCGAGGGTCTTGATGAGAGCAGAGACCATTTCAGCCTGATGCGCGTTCTTGTAGTCGAAGGGCGCTGGCTTGTCCGACAGGCCAAAGCCCGGCATGTCGATAGCCACCACGTAATAGCGGTCAGCCAGCAGCGGCGCCAGCAGGCGGAAGCTCTGGAGCGAATTGCCAAAACCGTGCAGTAGAAGCGCCGTGGGCTTGTCCGCGGCCGGGGTGCCCCAGGTCTGGTAGCGGATGTTCACGCCGTCCACGTTCACGAACCGGTCTGTCGGTCCGGCGAGGTTCACGGCGGGAACTTCGTCAACGCCGGTCGGCCAGTAGGCGTAGATGACCAGACCCACCCAGAGGATGGCCAGCAGCCCGAGGACGCCACCCAGCAGACGTTTCAGCCACTTCATTTTCAGCAATACCCGGGAGTGTGTAGAAGTCCAGTACGACGGGCGCATGCTAGCACCAGTCCCGTCGCTGAATGCCGCTCTGAGCCCAGGAGAACCGCGCCATGAACGCTGCTGTGAACGCTGCTGTCCCTCACCTGTCCGCCACGCCGCCGACGGCCACCTTCGACTCCATCCGCGACTACGTCCGCGCTCTCGAGGCCCGGGGCCGGGTGCTGCACGTCGGCGCCATGGACCAGGACCAGTACGAGGTCACGGCCTTCGCCTACCGGCTGATCGACAAGTTCGGCATCGAGCAGGCACCCGCCTTCATGGTGGACCGCATCAGGATCAACGGTCAGTGGATGGCAGGGCCGCTGCTCGCCAACCCCTACGGTCGCTGGCCCGATGAGGCGGTGCTCTTTGGTGTGCCGGAGATCACCAGCGACCCTCAAGGGTGACGCGGTGGATATCGAGAAGTTTGCCTGGCTGCAGAACAATCCGGCGGATGCGGGCCGCTACATCAACATCACCTCGGTGATCATGGATGACCCGGAGTTCGGCAAGAACACCGGTACCTACCGTTGCCAGGTTCGCGACGGCAAGCGGATCAGCATCAACCCGGAGCCCACCCAGCACGGCTGGCGCCTCCTGACCTCCATGCGCAAGCGGGGCGACAAGGTGGCGAAGGTGGCCATCGCCGTGGGGGCGGACCCGTTCACCTTCTGTGCCAGCAGCACGAAGATGGCGGGCTACCAGGAGGACGAGCTGGAGTTTGCCGGCGGCCTGCGGGGCAGGGCTCTCGAGGTGGTGAAATGCGAGACCAGCGACATTCGCGTGCCGGCCCACGCGGAGATGATCATCGAGGGCGAGGTGCCGCTGGATGAAGGGCTGGACGAGGGCCCCTATGGGGAGATGTACGGCTACCTCGGCCCCATGAAGCCCAACAACTTTTACATGAATATCCAGTGCATCACGCACCGGGAGAAGCCCTGGATCCTGAACTCGTTCACCGGGCTTACCTGCGCCATGCCCCGCATCCTGGGCCGGACCAGCCATGACGTGCCGGCTGTCGAGGAGATCTGGCGGTTCTTCGGCCGGCAGTTGCACGGGGGCCGGGATCCCTCCTAGTATCGAGGCAGATTCCCGAATTGCCGTTTTGTGCTGCACACCAAGGAGAACTGGAGTGAATGCCATGACCACCCCCCGGGCGCTGAGCGGCGCCGCTGGACTCGTCCTTGGACTGTCCCTGCTCGCCCTGTCCGCCAGGGCAGCAGTCGAGTCGACCCCTGCCGCGACCCCTGCCGCTACCCCTGCCGCTGCCCCTGCGGCGACCGCAGCAATGGACCACTCCGGCCACGACATGAGCCAGATGGACAGGGGCCGGGATGCAGAAGGCCGCAGCCTCTATGGCATGAAGCACAAGATGGATCCCGCCATGACCCGGGAGTTGCGGGAGAAAGTTGCGCTGTACCAGAAGTACAGCGACGCGGAGATCGCCATGTCCATGGACATGATGGGCCCGGAGTACGCCTGGTACATCAGCCCGCCGGACGTGAAGGGCTCCCAGGGGATCCTGATCCTGATGCACGGCTTCCGGGAGCAGGGGGACAAGATCTTCAAGGACCAGGTCCAGTCCATCGGCAATATCTTTCCCACGTCCATGGGCGTGGGCATGGCGATGATGACGGCGGAGCATATTCAGGTAGGGCTCGACGACCTGAAGGCCGCGGGTGCGAAGGAGATCGTGGTAATACCCGTGACTTCTTCGGGGACGAACGAACTCTACCGGCAGTGGCTCTATATTTTCGGCCAGCGGGAGACGGCGGAGTTTGCCAGTGTGCCGCGGGTGAAAACGGATGCGAAGCTGCACTTCGTGGCGCCGCCGGGGGAGAACCCGCTGGTCGCAGAGATCCTGCTGGATCACGCCGTAGAGATGAGCAAGGATCCCGGGAAAGAAGTGGTCATCATCGCGGGTCACGGCCCGAGTTCCGCGGCAGACAACGCGGAGGAACTCCGGGTGCTCGCCGGTCTCGCGAAGATCGTGAAGCAGGACGGGGGCTTCGCGGACGTGCGGGGCATAACCCTGCAGGACGATGCTCCTCCGGAGGTTCGCGCTGCCAATGTGCAGAAGCTTCGCGAGGTGGTGGAGGCCGCCACGAACAAGGGACAGCGGGTTCTCGTCGTCACCAACCTGATCGGCGCCCGGACCATTCAGGCCAAGTTGCGCAGCGACCTGAAGGGGCTGAGCTACGAGTTCAATCCCAAGGGGCTAGTCAACCACCCCAACTTCATGAAGTGGATGGGTGAGTCAGTCCGGGAAGAGTTTGAGAAGAGCGCGGCGGTCAGCAAAGCCAGGCCCGCGGGGAGTTGACGGCAGGGAATCTAGATCGACGCCACGATCAGCAGAGGACCGGCCGAGACCACGACACCACCCGGCTGTTCCGCGGTGATTGCAAACGCCCTGGGTGACCGGATCTGCAGCTTGGCCTGGATGGGAATGATGACTTCACCCGTGGCGCTGACGTTGAACACGCCACCGTCCACCGGATTCTTGTCCCGGTCGGGATCCACGATCCAGAGCTGGTACTGGCGGCGGGCGGGGTCGTTCACGGGCATGTTGGCGAGCCGCAGGTAGCCCTGCTGGCGGGACTGGCTCCACACCACGTCCCCGGTAACTTTCTCGTAGCCTGCCGCCGTGGGCGGCGCCCAGGGCAGCGTGATCACATCCGGTGCCCCATTCACCAGGCTGGCCCGGGTTGCGGCAACATCGGCTACAGGCGAGATGGCCGCGGGTTCATTGCGGACGACGACGAAGGCCACAGCCAGCATCGCTGCCAGGGCCCAGCCGATCCCGCTGACAGGTGACCACCGCGGGGTAGCCGGCTCCCTGGCTGTCGTCGGCGCACTTTCGGTCTTTACGAGTCGCGGCACGGTGGCCGGGCCACGCTGGCGCAGGACCAGCGCTTCGCCCTGGCTGGCCAGCCGTTCCCGGAGGCCTGCGGGCATCCGGTCCATGGCGGTGCTGCGGCGGAGGATTGCCACCTGGGCGAGGGCGGCGGCCTGGAGTACTCCGTCCCGCGGGATGAAGGGGATCTGGACCAGCAACCGGTTCAGTTCTGCCGCATCGCTGGAGTCCAGCGATGCCGAGGCTTCGTCGGCCAGCAGGTCGTAGAGCCGGTTTCTGTCGAGGGCGCGGCTGGTGGTCATCCGGCCAACTCCTGATCAGTGTCGCCGGGTGGCGGGATCTGCAGCCGCTGACGAATGTGAATGAGGCCGCGGCGCACGCGAGTTTTCACGGTGCCGAGGGGCAGCGAGAGGGACTCCGCGATTTCGCTGTGGCTGTAGCCTGCGTAGATCGACATGGCCAGCACCTTCTGGTGCTCAGGATCCATCTCGGAGAGAACCCTCTCGACGATGGTCACTTCCGTGTCGTCTTCGACGGTGGCAGGAACGCCGGGATCTATCGGAGCGCCTTCGTCGTCGTCCATCGAATCTGTGAGAGGCCGGCGCCCGGCCTGGCGGATCTTGTCGATCAGGCGCCGGCGGGCGATGGTGGAAATAAAGGCGACTTCACTCGCGATGTTGAGGTCGTAGCGACCGGCACTCCGCCAGATGTCGATGAAGATGTCCTGGACGGCATCCTCCGCGTCCGCGGCGTTGCGCAGATAGCGGCGCGCGAGAGACCAGACGAGATCGCCGTAGCGCTCCATGCACTCGTTGACTGCGGATGAATCGCCGGCAGCGATGCGCTCAAGTATGGATTTCGTAGATATGGATTTCGTAGACAATCGGGTTGTCTCTCCGAACCAAACCAGGTCTGGTGCGGCTGCCACTGCCGCCGGGGAGAATCCCTGGGGAGGCCTGGCAGCCGTTTTCTCTATAACCCTCATTATATTATACACGTGGCCCGTGGTTACGAGGCTTTAGTGGTTCCCCACCGAAGGAAAACGGCGACCGGAACAAGACTGTCCCGGTCGCCGTGTCTGCTAGTGACTTACTTCTTGGCGGGCGGCAGGAGGACCGTGTCGATGACATGAATCACGCCGTTGCTGGCAGCGATGTCAGCCTTTTCGACCTTCGCCCCGTTGACCGTGACGCCGGCCGCACTGGCGACGATCGTCAGGGTCTGGCCTTCGAGGGTTGCAGGCTTGACGGTGCCCTTCAGGTCGGTGGACATCACCTTGCCGGAGACCACGTGGTACAGGAGGATGGCCTTCAGCTTTTCCTGGTTGGCGGGCTTCAGCAGGTCGTCAACCGTCCCGGCGGGCAGCGTGGCGAAAGCGGCGTCGGTCGGGGCGAAGACGGTGAGGGGGCCCGGAGCCTTCAGTGCGTCCACCAGGCCCGCAGCCTTCACGGCAGCAACCAGCGTGTTGAAGGAGCCGGCCGCTACCGCGGTATCGACGATATCGGCAGCCTTGGCCCCGGTGTGGGCCCCGGTGTGGGCCCCGGTGTGGGCCCCGGTGTGGGCGCCGGCGTAGGCAGCCGGACCGACGGTGAGACCCACCAGAGACAGGGCGAACAGGCCAGCGACGGCGCGCAGGCCACGGAAACCGGCTTGATTAGCAACAGCAGTCATTATTGAGTTCTCCTTTGAGGCGACTGGGGATCCAACTTGTGCAGTACGCTGGGGTTCTAAACCCGTCCAGGCTGGCTGTTTACGCGATGGCATCCAGTTCGGGTCCGGAGGGCTGTTCGCGGCGCTTCCTGCGGCGGATTCAGGTGCTGCGTTGGGAGGAAGAGGCACCGGGTTTGGCAACTTGGCCGCCAGGTTGCCAATGGCGGCGCCTCTCAAAAACGAAAAAGGCCGGCTCCGTGAGGAGCCGGCCTTCGCTCAGTCAGTCTTCGTTGTGGTGAAGTCGGCGTTAGCCGGCCTTCCACTCGCCGCCCTGGAAGCCGCAACCGATCTCCAGGCCGCCCGGATCACCCTCGTAGTAGAACCGCTTGCCGGCGTCGCCCATGTCGCACACGCCAACCTTGCCATCCGTCCCGCAGGCACCGGCGCTATGGACGGCGTCCTTGTTGTCGTCCGTCTTGCCGAGTTCGGCGCACTTTTCCGGGGTTGCCGGAGCATCGCAGACCTTGAAGGGGCCAGCGAACATGTTCTGCTGTACGTAGTTGCAATGGCCAGCGCCGTCCTGGGCCGAAGCGGTCAACGGACCCATGACCATTAGTGGGGCCAGCAACACCAGCGCTGAGATAACTTTGGACTTCATAATTGAGGCTCTCCTGCCTGAAGATTGGCTTGCGAAAAACGAAGCGCGCCGATCATGGCACGCGGTTTGGGGGGAATCCATAGCTGCACGGCCCTACCTTGGTGTCCACAGGCTGAACAGCCGGTGAATCCACCTAACGCCGGGACTCCAGGTACTTCCTGGGCAGCGCATAGGCCACAAGGTAGTCATCAATAGTCTGCGCATTGATGAACATATGGCTGCCGGCCGCAATGACCAGGAACTGCCGGCCGTCCCGTTCGTAGGTCATGGGATTCGCATGGGCAGACGTGGGCAATGGCGTGGACCACAACTCTGCACCCGTCTCCGTGTCGAAGGCCCGCAGTCGGGCATCGCCAGTGGCGCCAATAAAGACCAGGCCGCCCGCCGTGACGATCGGACCGCCGGTGACCGGCGCACCCCACTGCAGGGGCGGGATCGGCACCGGGGCCAGCTTGTCGATCGTGCCCAGCGGGACGCTCCAGCGGATTTCCCCGGCAGCGAGATCAACGCCCACCAGCGCGGACCAGGGCGGCTTCGTGCAGGGCATCATCGTCGGACCCAGCAGGATGCGCTGCTCGATGGCCCAGGGCGTGCCCTCGATGATGCCCGCCGGCCCCATCGGCGCGCCCCGGGTGGGGTCAAACGAGTCGGCCTTGGGCACCTGCTCCCGGGGAATGAGCTTCAGGTACAAGCCGATCTGGGACAGGTTGGTCACGAGCAGATTCCGTTCGGGATCCCAGGCCCCGCTGCCCCAGTTCATCCCCCCGGCAGAGCCCGGCAACATGATCCAGCCCTTGTCGCTGGGTGGCGTGTAGAGGTCGCCGTGCCGGGCGCCGGCTATGAGGTCCCGGCAACGGTTCTGGTCCCAGAAGGTGAGTCCCCAGGCATCTTCTGGCGTCAGGCGGGTCTTCATCAGCGGCGGCGGCCTGACGGGAAACGGCTGGGTCTTTGACAGCAGGTCGCCGGCGACACCGTCGGTGGGCACCGGGCGTTCCTCCACCGGAAACAGCGGCGTGCCGGTGGCCCGGTCCAGGACGAAGACCAGTGACTGCTTGGTCAGCACGACGACGGCGGGCACCTTGCGGCCGTCCCTGGGCACGTCCACCAGCAGGGGCTGCGCCGGCGTGTCCCAGTCCCACACGTCGTGATGCACGGTCTGGAAACTCCAGACCACTTCCCCCGTACTGCCGCGGAGCGCCACAACCGAGTTGGCGTAACGGTTGTCGCCGGGCCGGGTGCCACCGAACCAGTTCGGCGCAGCGCTCGAGGTGGGGACGAAAACGAGATCGCGCTGGTCGTCGACGGACAGCAGGCTCCAGGCATTGGCGCCTCCGGTCGACGCCATGCTCTCTGGCGTCCAGTCCGCTGCCTGGGCCTGCTCCTTGCTGCGGGGGACCGGATCAAAGCTCCAGCGAAACGCACCGTTGCGCGCATCGAAGGCGCGCAACGCGCCGCTCGGCGCGCTGGCGGACTGGTTCTTCATGTTGTTGATATGGCCGATCACGAGCACGCCATTCACGACCACGGGTGGCGCGGAGAACTGCACGCCCCACGGGTCGGAGGGCGCTGGCTGGGTGCTGGCAAACAGGGGGTTCACGTCCACCTGGCCGTTCGTGCCGAAAGCAGCACAGGGCTTACCCGTCGCGGCATCAACGGCGAGCAGGCGGCGGTCGTTGGTGCCCGCGAAGATCCGGTGCGCGCACTGCTGGCCGGCGGGCGCTTGCTCGTCGTACCAGTAGGTCACGCCCAGGCATTTCAGCCGCTTGGGGGCCCTGGTCACCTGGATCTGTGGGTCAAAGCTCCAGCGTTCCTTGCCAGTCACCGGGTCCAGCGCAACCAGCCGGTTGGCTGGCGTGCACAAGGCGAGCCCGCCGCCCGCTGCTTCCGGCAGCAGGATCGGCGTGGCGTGAAAGCCGGAGAACGGGCGGCGCTCGGGAAAGCGGGCAAATTCGCCGTGGCGCCAGGTCCAGGCTTTTTCGAGGCGCCAGACATTACTCCGGTCGATCTGCGTGAGCGGTGAGTACCGGGAGCCCCCCTGATCGCCACCCACCTGAGCCCAGGTCCCGGGGCCGGGGTTCATCGCCGCCGGGTCTGCCAGCGTGGTGCTTACGACGAGACACAGCGCGATGGCCAGCAGCTTCGGGGCGTCCATGGTTCAGGCCGGGCGCCAGTGATCGTGAAATGACACGCGGTGCATCAGTCGATGACTCTGGCCAAAATCAAAGATCCCCCGGTGGATCGTCGAATAGTTGTCCCAGAGAGCGAGGGAATTCGGCTCCCAGTGCCAGCGGCACTGGAATTCGGGCCGGGTCTGGTGCGCGAACAGGAAGTCGAGCACGGCACGACTCTCCCGTTCACTCATCCCGGTGATTTCACGGGTCATGAGTTCCGCAACGAAGAGGAAGCGCCGACCGCTCTCCGGGTGCGTGCAGATCACGGGATGCTCGGTGGGCTGCAGGAACTTGCGCATCTTGGCCAGTGCTTCCCCGCCCATGGAATCGAAGATCCGGTGAAAGTTCTTGGCCACGTTGTCGTGAATCGCCGTGAGCGGCTCCAGGAACTGCCGCCAGGCCGGGGACAGGTCCGCGTAGGCCTCGCACATGTCCGCCCACACCGTGTCCCCGGCACCCTCTGGCACGTCCAGGGCATACAGCAGCGAGCCCCGGGTGGGGTTGGCGCGGAACGAGCTGTCGGAGTGCCAGTTGATGTCGTTCACGGGTCCCTGATAGAGGGCCGGGTACTCCTGGACCCAGACGCCGGAATGTCCGGCCAGACTGCCCACGTAGCCCTGTTCCTGGATGTCGCCAAAGCGTTTGCCCAGCGCCAGATGCTGGTCGGGCGTCAGTACCTGGTCCCGAAAGAGCAGCACCTGGTAGCGCACCCAGGCGGCGCGCAGGTCGGCAAACAGTGTCTCGTCCGTCAGGGCCTCGGCGATCTGGATGCCGCCGATCAGGGCCCCGAAGGAGCCGGTCATGGGGCGGGCTGTGAACCGGCTGTAGCGGGCGCCGGCGATGGGCACTTTCTCTGCCAGAGGGCTGCTCATGCCGATAAGCCTAGCAAATCAGGGTCCGGATACCAGTAAGATTGCCGAAAGCATCGGTTGATGCGCCACTTGCCACAGGATCTGGAGTCCCGATGGCCACTGATGTCCCAAGAAACAGCGAAGTCGCCATTGCTGTCTTCGTCGACTTTGAGAACCTGGCACTCGGTGTCCAGGACACGAAGGGTGGACGGTTTGACATCGATCTGGTCCTGAAGCGCCTGCTGGAGAAGGGGCGGATCGTGGCCAAGCGTGCCTACTGCGACTGGACCCGCTACAAGCAGTTCATGCATGAGTTCCACATGCAGGGCTTCGAGATGATTGATATCCCCCAGACCAAGGTCAGTGGCAAAAACAGTGCGGACATCCGCATGGTCGTGGACGCACTGGATATGTGCTACTCCAAAGCCCACATCGACACCTTCGTGCTGCTCACTGGCGACAGCGACTTCTCCCCGCTGGCTTCCAAGCTCAAGGAGAATGACAAGCGCGTGATCGGTTGTGGAGTGCGCAACTCGACGTCGGACCTCCTCGCGTCCAACTGCGACGAGTTCATTTTCTACGACGATCTCATCACGGTGTCGAAGCGGACCCGAACCCGGGCCACGCCCTCGAAGAACACGGAGCAGGCGGACGCCCTGGACAAGGTTGCGGCCACCGTGGAATCACTGTCCCAGGAATATGATCCGCTCTGGGGCTCACTGGTAAAGCAGACCGTACGCCGCGTGTATCCGGGCTTCAACGAGACGGTTTACGGTTACCGCAGCTTTTCCGAGCTGCTCGAGGATGCCGCCAAGCAGGGCATGCTCGAGCTCGAGTTCGATCAGCAGCGGGGCAACTACAAGGTGCGGTCCAAATCGCGCTGACGTCTGTTGTAGGAGCGCCTTTAGGCGCGACCCCCTCCCGGGAGAGACTCGCGGACTCGATTCTCCCGGGAGGGGGTCGCGCCTAAAGGCGCTCCTACCGCAAAGCCGGGGCGTTGTTTTTTGCGGGGGTTGGCGCGGGTGTGCGAACCAGCTGATACATCGGCCGCGGTCCCGGTTGCTCGTAGTAGGGCGTCATCTGGGCTTCCAGGGCAGCCAGCGTGGCCTGCCGGTTGCCCGGCGCGGGGTGCGTGCTGAGAAACTGGGGCGGTCCGCTGCCACCGACTTTGCCCATCTTCTGCCAGAGCGTGGCGGCCGCCCGCGGGTCATAGCCCGCCTTGGCCGCCAGTTCGATGCCGATGCGATCCGCTTCAGTTTCCGAGGTGCGGCTGTTGGGCAGCATCACGGCGAGCATGGCTGCTCCCTGCGCGCCAGCCATGACGGCGGCAGAATCCGCGGCGATGCCCACCCCCAGTGCTAGCCCCTGACTGAGCATGGCATTGGACATGCGTTCAGCGGTGTGATTTGCCAGGGCGTGGCTGATCTCGTGCCCCATCACCTGGGCCAGTTCGTCATCGGTGGGGTCGATCTTCTGCAGGAGGCCGGTGTAGAGCGCCATGCGGCCGCCGGCCATACACCAGGCGTTCACTTCCTTCGGATCATCGATGACCTGCACGCTCCATTCCCACTGATTGGTGGCGGGCCGCATGATGATCGCCTGGGCAATCAGTCGGCCGGTGATGGTGTCCACGCGCTTCAGGATTTTCGGATCAGTGACCAGCTTGCCCTCGGAACTCAGCTTGCCCATGGTTTGCACGTAGGCCTGCTTCGACTGGGAGATGGCGGACTGCTCGGAGACCAGCATCAGCTGCTTTCGTCCGGTGGGGCTCGTCGCGCAGGCGCTGACCAGGGTGGCGAGCAGCAGCGCTAAAGCAAGTCTGTACATGGCGTGCTTCCGCTGTTGCTATCTGAACCAGGGGCTGGCGGGATGGCGCGCGTGCAGGCGGCGGTCCAGCCCGAACCACCGGCCCGTGGGGAAGATGACGAACAGCGCCGCGATGGCCCACAAGGGCAGCAGCGAAGCGTCGTAGTAGCCGCCGATGGCAAACATCACCATCAGCCAGACGGCCAGCGCCGCTCCCCAGCGCGTGGCCAGGCCCAGCGCCAGACTGATCGTCACGGTGATCACGGAGAGCGTTACCACCCAGGCAATGAGTGGGTACCAGGGAATGGCAAACTGACTGAGAAACTTCGCGCCGAAGGTGGCCGGATCCAGTTCAGCCAGCCGGGACTGAAAGACAGTTCGGGCGGAGTCCGACCAGAGCCAGCCTTTGGACAGCTTGCTGATGCTCGAGCCCAGAAAGAATAGAGCCATCAGATAGCGGAGCAGGAGGACGACGGCAATCCCGATAGTCCTGCCCGGTGCCCTGCGGATGTCGGCAAAGTGAAACGGCTGGATTTCTGTGCCGGCACTCATGGCTTGTCGCTGGCGGGCTCCGCAGTGAACAGCTTCAGCAGCTCCCGGCCCTCGGTCGGGTTCAGGAGCCGGCAGTAGCCCCGGGGTGTGTTGTCCGTCCCGCGGCGCTGACCGGTGATCTGGTCGATCCACGCGTCCGGCACCTGAATCCGGTGCTCGACGAGATCGATACGCGCCTCGGCATCTCCCGTGGTGGACCGGGCGAAGGCTTCCGTCGTGCCGGGGCGCTGCGCATAAACCGACAACGGCCGCACGTCCTCCGTCCGCGTATAGAAGAGCTGGATGAGGAACTCCCACACCGTCGCCAGCTGGGCCAGCATGCCCTTGGGCTCCAGCCGGTAGATATCGAAAGTGGGGTCGTACACAGCCGCATTGCCGGAACTGCCATCGCAGCGGATGAAGTCCTCGCAGGTCGTGCACTTGGCATTGACGGGAATGAGCAACCCCGCCTCCGGCAATGGCTTTGCACAGCCAGCCAGCACGCCCAGCAGGACCACTGGCAGCGCAACTCGCAGGAATGCCCGTCTCACTCTGCCACCACCTGGGTCAGGGCGCCGGTCGCCGACTGGTAAAGCAGTGGCGCCACGAGCAGCTTCGGATAACGGCTCTGCACCCGGGCAGCTTCGGCGGCCACAAAGCCTGCCGGCTCGTCGACTTCAAACAGATCGCTCCAGTGGTCGAAGTGCTGCTCAGCCGCCGGCCGTTCCCAGCCTGCCGCCTCGATCATCTGCACCACGAACTGCTCCCGCTGACTGCGGAGCTCCGCCAGCCGGCAGTCGTCGTGACCGACGATGGCAATGGCGGACACGCCAGCGACGCCGATCGCCCAGGAGACCTTGAAGGGATCCCGCTTGAGGCTGGCCCCGGCCGTGTGCAGGGCAATGGCAAAACCCTCAGGCACCCGCAGGGCCGCCTGCTGCTCGAGGCAGGTGGCCAGCAGCACTTCCGGCCGGACGTACGTGCCCGGCGGTGCGGCCAGGTTCTGGTAGCGCAGCAGGTCGCCAATGGGCGTGCCCCGGTAGAGCGGGAGGATGTCCGCCTCGGCTTTGACGGCGATCTGGGCTAGGGTCATGGGCGCTTCAGTTTGACTGGTGTGACTGCCTGCGGCTACTTATTGAACCGGGATTTGGGCTCCGGCGCAAGCGCTTCGAAGGTGTCCGCCGCCAGGCCCACACCGGCCTCTGCGAAGTAGTTGTAGGCCACATCCGCCCCGGCCGTGAGGATCGGTTCCCGCTCCTCCGGCCAGACATAGGTGGCGCTGATGAGTCCGGTATAACCCCGCCGGCGCAACTGCTCGCTCGCCAGGATCTTCGCCTCCGAGTCGGGTACCGCGAGCATGATCACCCGCACGTGATCCAGCCGCAGGCGGTGCCAGAGCAGCGGGTCTTCGGCATCCGCGTAGACCACCCGCCGGCCCTCACCCAGATGCCGCTCCACCTTCCCCAGGTCGCTGTCCAGACCCACCACCTTGCGCCCCAGGTCCCGGGCGTGGTTGTAGGCGCCGGTCCCGACCCGGCCCATGCCCACCACCACCACGTCCGCAACGCCTAAGGAAATCGGCTCGTCATCGGGGTGGCGGCGCTTGCGCTCAAAGAGCCGCAGGAAACGTTCCAGCACCGCGAAGATTTCGTGGGCATGGCGGCTGAGCGGCGCCGTTATGGCAAAAGAGATGGCCACGGCAATCGCGGTGGCCACCAGCCACTCCGCAGGAACCAGCTCCCGCTCCACGCCCGCGGCCATGACAATCAGTCCGAACTCGCTGTAGGTCGCGAGGCTCAGGCTGGCGAGAAAACCGGTGCGCGCCGACAGGCCGAAGGCCAGCAGCAGCAGGAAGTACAGCAGCACCTTCAGCGGCAGGACGGCAAGAGGCAGCGCCGCCAGTCCCAGAGTTTCCCAGGTGGGCAGGCCGGTGAGGCCGATGCTGAGAAAAAAGCCGACGAGGAAGAACTCCTTCAGGCCCCACAGTGAGTCGCTGAGTTCGATGGCTTTCGGGTGGTTGGCGAGCAGCATCCCGATCAGCAGGGCGCCCAGCTCACCGGACAGGCCGATCGCCTCGAAGCCATAGCCGCCTAATCCCAGCGCCAGCAAGCCACCCAGCAAGACGAGCAACTCGCCGTGGCCGGCGAGGTCCAGCAGCTTGCGCAGGACGGGTTGTCCGACTGGCAGGAGGAGGACCAGCGCGGCACCCCAGCCCAGTGCCCGCTGGTCATTGAAACCGAGCACGGCGACGGCGACCAGGTCCTGGAAGATCAGGATCCCGATGGCCACGCGCCCGTGGAAGGCGCGGATCTCCCGCCGCTCTTCCAGGATTTTTGCGGCGAGCACGGTGCTGGAAAAAGACAGGGCGCTCGCCATCACGAGGATCAGGGGCAACGGGTAGCCCGCGCCCAGGCGTATTACGAGGACTACCACCAGCACAGCCACCGCAAATTGGAGCAGCGCGACGCCCCAGACCTCGGGCCGCAACATATTCTTGATGCGCAGCTTCAGTCCGACGGAAAACAGCAGCAGCAGTACCCCGAGGTGCGCGACGTCCGTCAGCGCGGGCACGCGCTCCACTCCCGCTGCATTGAGCAGGAAGCCGGCGCCCAGAAAGCCAATGAGCGGGGGCAGTCCAAGCTGGCGAGCCAGCAGCCCGAGGGCAAAGGCAGCAGCGATCCAGACAGCAACCATGGACCGCATCTTGGAGTAATAATGGGCCAGACAGAAGCTCCGCAGCCCTTTTCTGTGGCTGGCCATTGCGGCGTTTGTCGCCCTGTATGCCGTGCTCGGGTTCCTTGCAGTCCCACGGCTGAGCTTTGACCGGCTGCTTTTGGACCTGGCGCTGCAGTGACACTGATGCGGCCGACGTTGGTGCGTTGGCGCACCGTGGCGCGCCGAAATACCGAGCAGATATTCAGGTGGTTACAGCTACTTCAACCATCTGGAGAATTGCCATGAACAGCGTTATCTACCTTGCTGGTCTCTGCACCTCAAGTGAGGATCAGCTTGAAGCCGGCGATCGTCAGCACGATGGCGAGCAGGCGCTTGATCGTCATCTGCGGCAGCCGCCGGCTGCCGAAGTAAGAGCCAATGGTTCCGCCGATCACGGCGGCAATCACCAGTGCCCAGGCGAAGTCAGGAAAGTTCCTGGTGGCGCTGATGTTCCCTGCCAGACCGGACGCGGAGTTGAGCAGGATGAACGGGGCCGACACGGCGGCCGCCGTCCTGGTCCGCGCCCACCGCATGAAGATCAGGAGTGGCGTCAGGAAGATTCCACCACCTGTCCCGGTAAGGCCCGACATCAGGCCCAGTAACCCGCCGGCGCCGAGGGCCACCAGTTTTGGCGGTTGATGGGGTTCACTCTCGGCCGGCGGACGCAGCAGAAACTGGGCTGCTGAAAGCAGGAGGACGATGCCCACCAGAATCTTGAACAGATGGCTGGGCAGGTTCAGATAGCCGCCGGCAAACGCAAAGGGCACCGAGAGCAGGGCGAAGGGCCAGAACAGGGACCAGGAGAAATGGCCCGCCCGCCAGAACTGCCAGGTGCCGATCGACGCCACGAGGATGTTCAGCGCCAGCGCGATCGGCTTGATCTCGGCGGGGGCCAGGCTGAGCAGGGCCATCACGGCGAGATAGCCCGAGGCCCCGGCGTGGCCCACCGAGGAGTAGAGGATGGCCACGGCAAAGACGGCAGCCGTCAGGATCCAGAGTGTCTCAGGGGTCATAAGCAGGTTTCATGCCAGCCGCTTTGCCAATGGGGGAGATTAGTGTATGGTGCGCAGCGTTAAAGAAGCGTTCGTCCGGTCAGCTCGTTCATCCTGAGCCTTTCGACCCACTAATCTGGACTAATCCAGAAGGCCACTCAATATCCTGCCTCTACCGGACCAGAGGATTACCCCCGACAGGGAGTTGGCTTCGGCCAATGTTGTCAGGGGTCTCTGCAGGCTGGAGAGGAAATCACTACATGTCTTTTCAAGCTCTCGGGTTGAAACCCGAACTGCTGCGCGCCATCGAGGAACGCGGCTACACCATCCCCACCCCCGTGCAGGTGAAAGCCATCCCCGAGGTTCTGGCCGGCCGTGACCTGCTGGCCGGCGCGCAGACGGGCACCGGCAAGACGGCGGGCTTCACGCTGCCCATTCTCCAGCTGCTGACCGCCCCCGGCGCCGTGCAACTCCGCACACCCCGGGTGCTGGTGCTGGTTCCCACGCGGGAGCTGGCCGCCCAGGTTGCTGAAAGCGTCAAGACCTACGGCAAGTACCTGCCGATCTCCACCACCGTCGTGTTCGGTGGTGTCGGTTTCAACCCGCAGGCTGAGAGTCTCCGTCGCGGCACCGACATCGTCGTGGCCACGCCCGGCCGGCTGCTGGATCACGTCCAGCAGCGCACCATCGATCTCAGCAAGATCCAGATCCTCGTCCTCGACGAGGCGGACCGCATGCTCGACATGGGCTTCATCCGCGACATCCGGCGCATTCTCAAGCTGTTGCCGCCGAAGCGGCAGAACATGATGTTCTCCGCCACCTACTCGGACGACATCCGGGAGCTGGCCGGTGGCCTGCTGCACAATCCCGTCAGCATCGAAGTGGCGCGGCGGAATGCCCCCATCGAGCTCGTTATCCAGCACGTGCACGAGATCCGCAAGGAGGACAAGCGCCGCCTGCTGTCCCACCTGATCCGCAACAGCGACTGGGGCCAGGTGCTGGTGTTCACCCGCACCAAGCACGGCGCCAACCGCCTGACCAAGCAGCTGGAAGACGACGGCATCAACGCGTCGGCGATCCACGGTAACAAGAGCCAGGCCGCGCGGACGAAGGCTCTCGGTGACTTCAAGGCAGGCCGCATCACGGCACTGGTGGCCACGGAAGTGGCTGCCCGGGGTCTGGATATCAACCAGCTGGCCTGCGTGGTCAACTACGAGCTGCCCAATGTGCCGGAAGATTACGTGCACCGTATCGGCCGCACCGGTCGTGCCGGCGCCACCGGCGTAGCGATATCCCTCGTAGCTGGCGAAGAGCGCGGACTGCTGAAGGACATCGAGCGCCTGCTCGGCCGTCCCATCCTCAAGGCCCAGCTGCCGGCCATCTCCGAGCCGCCCGTGCGGCCCAACCGGCCTGCCGTCACGGAGGAGCGTTACGTGGACCCCCGCGCGGTTGCCCAGCGCCAGGAGGCTAATCGGAGCGGTGGCAACCGTGGTTCAGGCGGTCCCCGCAACGGCAATTCGAACGGCCACAACCAGCGCCGCGGCGGTGGTGGCGGCCGGCCGGGTGGTTTCTCGTCGAACCGGTCGAGCGGTCGCTGAGTAACGGTCTTCAGGATTGGGTTATGTGCCCTAATCACGTCCACTTGGTGGGGCGAGAAAGCACGTAGCCATTTGCCTTGGTCACTGACTGCAGCTTCTGTGACCTGCGCTCTGGTGGACCAGCTACAACGATTGTCTTGTTCGGGAATCGGCGGCAATTCGGGTGGTGAAGTACTTCGTACCCACCAGCTGCTGATCTGGCTTCAGCAGCTCACCCCGCCAGAGATAGCACCTCCGGCCCGACGCCCCGAAAGGGGCGTTTCTCGTTTCGGGGCTAGCGTCTGATCTGTTTCAGCAGGTGCTATTTCCAAATCTGTTACCAGGCACCCTCGGGGGCAGCCTGCATTTTCCACGCACAGCAGGGTTCTCGCTTGCCGAAGGTCTGAATCTGCATGAAAAGACCACTTTCGATTGACCACCCTGACCTGATGCGATGCGGTGCGTAGTCAGGCAAGCTAGGTACCATTCTGGTCTGCGGGCCGTCGACGGCATGAGCCAAGTCGTGATGTTGTTCCTGTTGCCCCTGCTGACGATCCTGCTACTGGGTACTCAAGCGGCAGTTGCGCAGGGTGCCCCCGCTGCCGACGTCGCGGACCGCTTTGCCTGTGATGCACTCAAGGCCCTGGACCTGAGTGAAGGCACCGGGGCCCCGGTCCGGCTGGTGGATGTGGGCATCCTGCCGGCGTCGGGCGACCAGCCCGCACTCTGCCGCGTGAATGGTTTCATCGAACCCCAGGTGGGCTTCGAAGTGCGCATGCCGGTGCAGGACTGGAACAGCAAGCTGCTGGTCACGGGCTGTTCCAACCTGTGCGGCATCCTGCAGATCCAGGGTATGGAAGATGCCCTCGCCCGGGGCTATGCCGCTGCCACCACGGATATGGGTCACCGCACCGGCGACACGGCCGACGCCCGCTGGGCCCTGAACAGTCCCGCGCTGGAGATCGACTTTGGCCATCGGGCGACACACGTTACGACTCTGGCCGCCAAGGAGATCGTCGCCAGTTACTACGGTGATCCGCCGGAGTACGCCTATTTCCGCGGGTGCTCCACCGGGGGCCGGCAGGGCCTCGTGGCCGCCGAGCGCTATCCCGACGACTTCGACGGCATCATCGCCGGCGCACCTTTTAACCAGGCACTCTCGGTGCCCCACATGGCCTGGGTACTCGCGGCCAACGCGGGCCCGGGTGGCAAGCCCATCCTGACCCGTCCGCAGTTCGAGCTGCTCGGCAAAGCGGCGCTTGGTCTCTGCGACGCCCAGGACGGCGCGGTGGACGGCGTCATTGGCGATCCTGAAGCCTGCATCTTCAAACCGGAGACGCTGCAGTGTCTTGCCCCAGTGGCCGGCGAGAAACCGGTCCGGAGAGACGCGTGTCTGTCGCCGGAGCAGGTGGCAGCGGCGAGAAAGATCTACGCCGGGCCCCGCACCAGCAGTGGCCAGGCCTGGTCCTCGGGTGGGTCGCCCGTGGGCAGCGAGTTCACCTGGGAGAAGTCGCTGCTGGCGCCGCCGGGGAAGATGCCCTTCTTCCAGTTCGTCGTGGACAACTGGTCGCGCTACCTGGCCTTCGAGCCGGATCTGCCCGTGCCGCCGGCCACTGCATCGGGCCCGCATCTGTCGGCCGTCAACTTCGATGCCGGTCCGGCGCAGTTTGCCGCGACCACGGCGGTCGCGGGCTTCAGGCCCGAGCTGACGCGCTTCCGTGCCCTCGGCGGCCGCCTGCTTCTCTATCACGGCTGGGCAGACGAGAGCCTGATGCCGGCCCACACGCTGGACTACTGGCGTGACGCGCAGCAGCGCCAGGGCGTCGGGCAGGGCGTCGGCGACGGACTCAGCGAGTTTGCCCGGCTCTTCATGCTGCCTGGCATGCTCCACTGCGGCGGCGGGCCCGGAGCCACAGAGGTTGACTACCTGACGGCACTTGAACGCTGGGTCGAAGCTGACGAGGCGCCGGACAGCCTGCTGGCCTACAAGGTGAAAGATCCGGTCTCAACCTTCCTGCGCCAGCCCCGTTTGCCACTGCCGCCCGGCTCGGTCGAAGACACCCGCAAGGTGTATCCCTATCCACCAATCCGGCGCTGAAATTCGTCTAGACTCCCGGTCTTTCACCTTGCTGCAGGCCTTGCTCCGATGAACATTCTTGCCCGTTCCCTGATTGCCTGCCTGCTGTCCCTCCTGGTTGTTGGTGGCTCGGTCCAGGCGGCCGGGGTCCGGGAGCCGGAGAGTCCCACGATTTTCCTCACGGGCTCCAACCGTGGGATCGGCCTGGCTCTGACCAGGGAATACGCTGCCCAGGGATGGAATGTCATCGCCACCTGCCGCACGCCGAAGAAGGCGGATGGGCTCAGGGCACTGGCGGCCGCCAATCCGAAGATCATCGTCGAGCAGCTCGATGTCACGGACGTCCGTCAGATCGAAAAGCTCGCCAGCCGGTACCGGGGCGTGCCCATCGACGTGCTGTTCCACAACGCGGCCTGGCTCGGCACACCTCTCGAAGACCAGCAGTTTGGCAAACTCGATCAGAAGCTGTTCGACGAGGTGATGAATACCAACGTCTACGGTCCGTTGAAACTGTCCGAGGCCCTCGTAGCCAACGTCGAGGCCAGCAAGCAGAAGAAGATCATCGGCATGACCAGTGGCCTGGGTTCCCTGACCCTCATGGGCCGCATGTCCCGCTTCTACTACTACCAGATGAGCAAGGTGGCCCTGAACATGGGGATGCGCGCCCTCCGCAACGACCTGCAGGGTCGCGGCGTCACCGTCGCGCTGCTGGCCCCCGGCATGGTCGACACCGACTTGCTGGAAGATTCCGGCTACTCGGGCAAGGCACTGACGCCAGCCGAGAGCGCCGCCGGCCTCTACAAGCTGGTGGCGGCGCTCACGCCTCAGGACAAGGGTGTGCCTGTAAACGTGGATGGCAAGCCGATTCCCTGGTAACGGGCCGCGGTGCTTCCAGATGAGTCCCTCCCTCCCTCCCGCCGCATTGCTGATGCCCACCAGCGTGCCCCTCACCGACCCGGTGACGGTGCTGGCCCGCATCCGTGCGCGGCTTGACGGTGAGCCGGTGCTCTGGTGGTGGCAGGGCGACGTGTTTGGCAAGCGGCCGGGTGAGATCGCCCGACGCATCCTCCGGATCGAAGGCATCGGCTTCAACCGGCTGCGCCGGCTGCCCGCCGGTCTCTGGGAGTCGAGCATGAGCGAGGCGGGCTACTACATCGATGCCACCACCGGTGCCCTGCTCGACACCTGGACCAATCCCTACACGGGGCAGGCCGTGCAGCCGCCCCACAACCGCTTGCGCCTTCGCTATCAGATTGAAAGCTCCGGTCTGGTCCGCCCGACGATTCCGGGCGTGCCCTTCGACGGTGAGGTGGCGGCGCCGATGATCATCGGCGACACCGTGTGGAGCAGTGAGCGTCTCGCGGCCCAGTTTCCGGCGCCGAAGGAGGCGCCCGGTAGTCCGAAAGGCCTGTCCGGCGCGCCCATGGAGATGACGCATTTCTGTGCATCGGTTGCCGACGTGAACAATCCGGACCTTGAGGTTGTGCCCGCCACCATGAGCCACAGCACGATGTGGAGCTTCTACCCCTGGATGGGCATGCCGCCCGACGCCGGCTACGTGCTGTCCGTGATCGTCGGCCAGAAAATCGCCGGTCCCGCCGCCATTCCGCTCCTGCTCCGGGAGCGGATCGAAACAGACTACCCGGGCTTTCTTGAGAAGCCCGACGTCTAGGCCGTAGTGGGCGTTTCCCGCCGCCAGCTCCTCGTCGGGACTGCCGCCATCGCTGGTGGCGGCCTCGTGCTCAGCTGGCTGCGCCCCGACCCTGCATCCGCGCCGCTGATCACGGCTGCCCCGGGGCTCAATCCCAACGCCTGGCTGCAGATTCGTCCGGACGGCGCGATCATTCTCCAGATCGACAAGATCGAGATGGGGCAGGGTGTCACGACGGGCTACATCACCCTGCTGGCCGAAGAGCTGGATGTGGCCCCGGACCAGATCACCACGCAGCTCGCGCCGGTTCATCCCCTGTTTCAGGATCCTGCCCAGCTGACTGGCGACAGCCGGAGCATGGCCGTGCGGTGGCAGCCAATCCGGGAAACTGGCGCCCGTGCCCGCCAGCTGCTGCTGGCCGCCGCGGCCGGTCGCTGGCAGAAGGAGGTGGCCACGTTGTCCACCAATGGTGCCGGGGCCGTGATCGATGCCGAGGGCAACCAGTTCCTGTACGGCGATCTGGCCCCGTCCGCGGCAGAGTTGCAGCCACCCGCAGAGGTGGTGCTGCGGACCGCTGCCCAGTATCGCTGGATAGGCCAGAACGTTCCGCGCCCCGATGTCGGCGCCAAGGTACTGGGCAAGGCCCGCTACGGTATCGATACCCGCGTTCCAGGGCTCAAGGTGGCGGTCATCCGCCGGCCGCCCCAACTGCGGGCTGCGCTGCGCCGCTACGAGGCTGCTGCCGCGCTGGGTATGCCCGGTGTGGCGGCCGTGTTTCCCGTGTACTCCGGCATTGCCGTGGTGGCAGACGACTACTGGCAGGCAAGCCAGGCTGCCAGTGCACTGGAGGCCGAGTGGGAGCCCGGGCCACTGGCTGGCGTCAGCAGTGCCTCGATTCGTGCCGAGCAGGGCCGTCAGCTGGATGTGCAGAAGGGCCATCGCGTCCGCGATGACGGCGCTGCCGGGGAGGCCTTTGGTGCCGCGGCGCGCGTGCTCGAAGCAGAGTACTGGGTGCCCTACCTCGCGCACGCGCCGCTGGAAACCATGAACGCGACCCTGTGGTTTCGGGAGGACCGCTGCGAAGCCTGGGTGCCTACCCAGGCGCCGGATGTGGCCCGCCAGATGATCTGTGAGGTGTCCGGTCTGCCCCGGGCGGCGGTGACAGTGCATGCCACGCTGGTCGGTGGTGGCTTTGGACGGCGGGCGATTGCGGACTACGTGACGGAGGCCGCAGAGATTGCCCGCCAGGTGCCCGGCCCCGTGAAGCTGGTCTGGAGCCGCGAGGACGAGCTGCGCCACGGTTTCTTTCGGGAAGCTAGCCTGCATCGCCTCCGGGCGGGTCTGGATGCAGCCGGGCAGCCGGTGGCCTGGCAGCACCGGCTGGTCGCCGCCAGCCTCAACAGTCTGGTCTTACCCATGACGACGGCGTTGTTTGCTCCTGAGTGGATGCCGAAACCCATCGTGCAGGGCTTCAACGCGACCGCAGTGGCAGTGTTTGACCAGCTCGTAGGTTCCTACGCCGCGCGGGAGGGCGCTATCCGCATGCCCTACGCTATTCCCAACGTGCAGGTGGACCTGGCCGAATGGAATCCTGGCGTGCCGGTCTCGATCTGGCGCTCCGCGGGCCACTCCTACACCTGCTTCGCGATCGAGAGCTTCATCGACGAACTCGCCGCTGCTGCGGGGGAGGATCCGGCCGCTTTCCGGCAGCGCCATCTGCAGGGTTCTCCGCGCCATCTCGCCGTGCTCGAGCTGGTGCTTAAGGAAAGCGGGTGGGGGACGAAGCCGCCGCCCGGGCGTCGTCGGGGGCTCGCGATCCAGGAAGCCTTTGGCACGGTCGTGGCTGAGGTCGCGGAGGTTTCAGTCAATCGCGAGGGCGTGATCCGTGTGCACCGGGTGACCTGCGCCGTGGACTGCGGGACCGCCATCAATCCGGATATCGTTCGTCAGCAGATGGAGGGCGGCATCATCTTTGGCCTGTCAGCCGCCCTGTACGGCGAGATCACCATCGAGGACGGCGCAGTCCGGGAGAGCAATTTTCACGATTATCGCCTGCTGCGGCTGGCGGACGCGCCAGATATCGATGTGCATATTGTCCCCAGTACGGCACCGCCCAGTGGGGTGGGCGAGCCGGGTGTTCCACCCATAGCCCCCGCCGTCGCGAACGCTGTCTTTGCCGCTACCGGTCAGCGCCTGCGTACCCTGCCGCTAAAGCCAGGGCCTGTGCGAATTGGCGCGAATTGGGGACCTGCCTGATTTACTTTCTTGGGGAAATCAGGCAGGTCCCCACTGCCCGATACGCCGGAAGATGGACGCGATCCAGCGCCACAGCGTGGGTAGCAGCCAGAGCGCGATGGGGATCGCGAAGAGTAGTGCTGTGAGCAGGATCACTGGCGCCGCGATCGCCAGCCAGAGGATGCCGGCCGCTGCGAAGTCCTCAAACAGCGACGCCGCCCAGTTGGAGAAGGGCTCCGGCGAGTGATTGATGGCCACGCGGGTGCCGGCCTTGGCGAAGTGGCTGCCCGCGGTGATCGTGCCGCCAATCAGGCCAGCGGCAATCATCAGCGGCAGGCTGCCTTCCCCCAGTCCACCTGCGGCGCCGGCGGCCAGCAGCGCCCCGGCCGGAATGCGAATGAAGGTGTGAACCGCGTCCCAGAGGCTGTCGAAGCCGGGGATCTTGTCGGCGAAAAATTCGGCCACGGCCAGCGTGCCGCTGGTACCCAGCACGAGCGGATGGGCCAGAACTTCAAGGTGCGTGGGCAGCAGGATCCAGCCGAAGTAGCCAGCGATGCCAACCAGAAACAGCACCACATACAAACGCAGGCCACTGGCCCAGGCCAGTCCGGCGGCGAGAGCGATGTTCTGCAGGTCCATGCTAGAGACTCCGAAGGAGCAGGGCGAGGGCACTTACCGTGGAGAGAACCAGCACGGCAACCCGCGAGTAGCCGGCGTCGAGGATCCTCGCCAGTGGCGTGGCGAGAAGGTACCCCAGGACATAGCCCGGGACGAGCACCAGAGCGAGGCTGATTTCGTGCAGGCCGAACCTGCCGAACAGGGTCAGGAAGCCCAGGATGATCAGCGAGGAGATGGCATACACAAACGCCAGGGTGGGCCGCAGTTCCGGGCCCTCCCGGTGCTGGTACAGCAGGGCGATGGGGGGCGCGCCCACGCCACTGGACGCGCCCATCACGCCCGCAATGACGCCGACGGAGACCAGGCTACGGCGGTTGAAGGGCAGGTGGACACCTACTGTGGTGACGGCCACGGTCGCCAAAATGACGACGGCGAACGCGAGGCCCACGCGGTCCGGAGGCAGTGCCGCGAGGCCCAGGGCACCCACGCTGCAGCCGGCGACGAGGCCTGCAAGCAGTGGGCGCAGTTCGTGGTCGGCAATGTGCCGGCGCCCCCGCCAGGCCATGGGCAGCGACAGCGCCATGCTGGCCATCACGACCGGTCCCGGCACCAGGTTGAGATCGATCAGCGCCAGGAGCGGCACGATGAGAATACCGGTGCCCATGCCGGTAGCCGCCTGCAGCACGGCACCCACGGCAATCACTAGCGCGGCGAGGCCAAGGCTGAGGGCACCGATCGCCACTCCTGCCGTCCTCAGCGCAGCCAGTTCACAAAGCCGGTAATCACCAGCGCGTTGATGAAGTCGATAAAGAACGCACCGACCAGCGGCACCACAAGAAACGCCCGGGGCGCGGGGCCAAAGCGGCCGGTGATGGTGCGCATGTTGGCCACCGCATTGGCGGTGGTGCCCATGGCAAAGCCGATGAAGCCGCCGGCCATGACTGCCGAGTCGTAGTCCCGCCCCATGAGCCGGTAGGACACGAAGATGGCCAGTCCGACGAGCAGGGCGAGTTGTGCCACGAGGATCACGAACAGCGGCAGCGCCTGGCCGGCCAGCTGCCAGAGCTTGAGGTTCATGAGGGCCACGACCAGAAACAGGTTGAGGGCAATGCCGCCGATGAACTCCATCGTGTCCTCATTGATCTTCAGCCAGCCTTTGACGTCGTCCAGATTGCGCAGCCCGCAAGCCACGACCATGGCGCCGATGTAGGCGGGCAGCGTGAACCCGGTGGCCTGGATGTACCGGCTGAGCACGCTGCCGAGTCCCATGGCGAGGGCGAGTACCGCCAGGTTCCGGATGATCGGCGTGTCTTCCCGCTCCACGTGCACGACGATTTCCCGTTCTGGCTCTGCAGGCAGCGCACTCGTTACCGGTGAGCCCGCTGTGCCCGAGGTTTTCAGCCGGTGCCGGTGAATCAGCCAGGTGCTCACCGGACCACCCACCAGGCCGCCACACACGATGCCGAAGACTGCCGAGGTAATGGCGAGTACGTCCGCGCCGGGCAGCCCGGCCTTCGTGAACTCAGGAGCGAAGGCGAGCCCGGTCGCCGGCCCGCCCATCAGCGTCACCGACCCGGCCATCACGCCCATCAGCGGGTTCTCGCCCAGGCCTGAGGCTACCGCCATGCCCAGCAGATTCTGGCCGACACAAACCACCGAGGCGAAGGCCAGAAAAATCGCCACGGCGAGTCCGCCTGAACGCAGCAACGCCACGCTGGCCCCCATGCCGATGGTGGTGAAGAACGCCACCAGCAGCAGTGGCTGGCCGGTGGTATCGAGCTGCAGGTTCACGAAGCGGTCCCGGCAGATCAGGACCAGAGCTGCAAACAGCAGGCCACCCACCACCGCCGATGGAATGTTGAGCCGGCTCAGGAAGGCAATGTGCCGGCGGGCGAGCACGCCGGCGTAGTAGACGACTGCTGCAAGGGTCAGGGTCTGGAGGAGATCGAGGGTGAGTGTCGGTAAGGGCATCAGCGGCCTGTCACCATGCGCAGGCGCTCCAGGATTTCACTGTCGCTCCCGTTGCTCTCCGCGTGCCGAACCCAGGGTGGTACGCGAATCCCTTCGCCCGGTCCCGCGGTGCCGGAGTACTCCAGCTGCTGGCCCCACCGGAGGCAAATTCTGCCCCTGGTAACCATATATAAGAACTCGTCGGGCGCGGCATCGTGGCTGACACCGCTGGAACCTGCGGGGATTTCCAGTACCCCGCCTGATACATCGGGAATGCCGGTCGGCAGGTGGGTGAGGGCGGCGATGCGCTGCGCCGACAGGGACTGCAACAGTTCATGGTCCAGCTGGTCCTGGCTAAACAGGCGGACGCCATCTTGACCCCAATGGGTGCTGCTGTCGAACATCTCGCCAAGTATTGCACGGCCGGCCCAAGCGGCAATTCAGATTAGACTGCCCTTTTCAGGAGCCTCCCATGCAGTCCCGCGCCGCCCTTGCCCTCGTCGCCGGCCAGCCACTGGTCATTGATACCGTTGACGTCGACGGGCCCCGCGCCGGCGAGGTGCTGATCGAGATTCGTGCCACCGGCGTCTGCCACACCGATGAGTTCACGCTGTCCGGCAAGGACCCGGAGGGCCTGTTCCCCTGCATCCTGGGACACGAGGGCGCCGGCGTGGTCGTGGATCTGGGACCTGGAGTGACCTCCCTGAAAAAGGGCGATCACGTCATTCCGTTGTACACCCCGGAATGCCGCCAGTGCGAGTACTGCCTGTCCGGCAAGACGAACCTCTGCCAGGCGATCCGGGAAACCCAGGGCCGGGGCGTGATGCCCGACGGCACCAGCCGCTTTCGCCTTGGAGGCAAGAACGTCCTGCACTACATGGGGACGTCCACCTTCTCGAATTACACCGTGCTGCCCGAGATTGCCGTCGCGAAGATCCGGGAAGATGCCCCCTTCGACAAAGTCTGCTACATCGGCTGCGGGGTCACCACCGGCATCGGCGCCGTGATCAACACAGCGAAGGTGGAGCCGGGGGCCAACGTGGCGGTCTTCGGCCTGGGCGGGATCGGCCTCAACGTGCTCCAGGGCGCGCGGCTGGTGGGTGCCGGCATGATCATTGGCGTGGACACCAATCCGGGCAAGCGGGCCATGGCCGAGTCCTTCGGCATGACGCACTTCATCAACCCCAACGACTGCGACAACGTGGTCCAGGAAATCATCCGCCTCACCCGCGGTGGCGTGGACTACAGCTTTGAGTGCATCGGCAACGTGCAGGTGATGCGCCAGGCGCTGGAGTGCTGCCACAAGGGCTGGGGCGAGAGCATCATCATCGGCGTGGCGCCGGCCGGTGCGGAAATCAGCACGCGGCCGTTCCAGCTGGTGACAGGCCGGGTGTGGCGGGGCTCTGCCTTCGGCGGTGCCAAGGGCCGGCGCGACGTGCCGCGCATCGTCGACTGGTACATGGACGGCAAGATCCGCATCGACGAGATGATTACCCACACCATGCCGCTGAAGGACATCAACCGGGCCTTCGACCTGATGCACTCGGGAGAGTCCATCCGGAGCGTGGTGACCTTCTGAGACAGGAAGCCTGTTAGAGAAAGCCCACGCGCTTGCGCCGTTTGCGCAGCCGCAGTTCCCGGTAGAGCGCGCTGGTGTCCAGGTCCACACCGCTGGGCCAGACCAGGAGATTCTGGCTGCGGTTCAGGGTGAGCCGGCGGAATTCCCGGACGTCCCGCAACGGCTCCAGGGACCAGGGCGCCAGCTGCTGCTCCAGGTCCACCGCACCTTCCGTGCCGTCGGCGTAGGCGAGCCAGAGCTGGTAGCGCTCCAGGGGCCAGGCAGCAATGATTCGCACCGTCATTGCCGCGCATCCTGCGCTCCGCGGGACGGCGCCAACAAGCCGCTAATCTTGGTGAAGCAACCGGATTTGCTGTAGGAGCGCCTTTAGGCGCGATCGATAGAGATCGCGCCTAAAGGCGCTCCTACAAGGCGTCCCGCCAGCGGGCGACGCGCTCGCGAATCAGCGCCTCGATCTCGTCCCAGCTGGCCGCACCGGGCCCGGGCAGATCCTGATTTGTGGAGTTGCGCACCACGATGGTTTCGTGGCCACCGGCCCGCAGCGCGCGGATGTTGTCCGGGCTGTCTTCCAGGTACAGGTCGGCACCGACGGCGGCCTTGTCCCGCATGAAGCACAGGTCCCAGTAGGGGATGCCGTGGCGCTCCAGCCAGTCGGTGGTCTGGCGGATGGCTTCCTTGTGGAACCAGCGGATGTAGAGCCGGTGCGTGATGATGCGGATGCGAATCTCGGGCAGCGTATCCAGACGCCGGAGCGCCGCTGGCGCCCCCGCGATCGGTGGCAGCCGGGCGAACAGCTCCCGCTCCTTCACGGCAAAGCGGTGGAGAGCATCGTAACCGCCCACCGCCTCCAGCCCCCACTCGCTGAAGCCATAGCTAATCTCATCCGTCAGGGTGTCTTCGGCGACCCCCAGCCATTCGGCAGCGATGGGTTTAAGGCCCCGGGCAAAGTCTGCAACGACGCCGTCGAGATCGACCCCAAGGACGAAGTGGCGGGCCGGGGGGACTGTCATGGCCGGGTCGACTCTAATGGAAGGAAGCGCACGAAGGCCCGGGCGGCGATGCCTCGGGCCACGTCCTCGGCTGGCGCGTCCATGGCGACGTTGAAGAACATTTTGAAATTCTTTGCCCGTTGCTGGCGGTAGAGGTCGACGAGCCGCTGCCGGCCCGGCTCGTCATCGACGAACTCAGCCCGGACCCGGACGGGCTTGCCCCGCATCTCCAGCAGAGCCTCGGGTGTCTGCCGCAGATTCCGGTACCAGTTCGAGGTGGGGTAGCTGAGCGCCGCCCAGACGTCGCCGTCCCGCACATAGCCGATGGGCGTGGAGACCGGCTTGCCGCTGCGCCGCCCCGTCGTGGTGAGCACGAGAATCACCTCGCCCATCCCGCCCAGCCAGTCGTTCCTCAGGAGGAAGTTCTGGAAGCCGAGGAATCTTAAGGCGAGCTTGGAGGGCACCGGGACGGGTTTTGCTGCGCGGCTCAGGCCGAGCGCTGGGTGATCTCGATGAGGTGATACCCGAACTGGGTCTTAACCGGCCCGTGCACCTTGCCCACGTCGGCGCTGAAGACCACGGTGTCGAATTCCTTGACCATCATTCCCGGGCTGAACTCGCCCAGGTCGCCGCCTTCCTGGCCGGAGGGGCAGGTGGAATGGGCTTTCGCCACCTGGGCGAAGTCTTCGCCACCCTCGATCCGGGTCTTGAGGTCGTTACAGGTGGCCTGGTCGGCGACGAGGATATGGCGGGCACTGGCTTTACGCATTGCATTAGTCCTTGGGGAAAGAGCGGGGGATTCTAGCCCGCTGCAGGCCCGGGTTCGGCCTGGCAATCGCCCGGCTGCCGACCTTACATAAGGGACCAGCGGTTCCCCGGTGCCGACGGGCGGCGCTAACCTGCTGAAATATATAGAGCTTTTCCGGGGAAACCGGAAACGCGTCACGGTCTTCGGCGCCCCGGTCACCTATCATTCCCGCCATCGCAAGATGTGCTGGAGACGAGTTCGTGATCTACCGGAGTTCCCCGACTACTGATCGCAGCCTCGGTCGCGCCCGGGGCTTCACCGCGGTGGAGTTGCTGTTCTCCCTCGCCATCGTCGGTCTGGTGACCGCCCTGGCGGTCCCCAGCTTCCGCGACTTCCTGCAGAACAACCGGACCGCCGAAGAAGCCAATGCGCTGGTTGGTGCCCTGGCTCTCGCCCGCAACGAAGCGGTCACCCGGGGCGTGCCCGTCTCCGTCTGTTCCAGCACCGACAACGCGACCTGCGCCGATGATCCGGACTGGACTACGGGCTGGATCGTCTTTACCGACGACGTTGATCCGGTCGGCAGCGTCGACGGTGCCGACACCGTCCTCCGCGCCCTGCCGGCGCTGCGCACCGGGTCTGACCTGGCCGCCAGCGCCAACTTCGTTTCCTATGCGGCCAACGGCTTTCTGGGCACAGCGGCGGGTGTCACCTTCGATCTCGACATCGATGGGTGCACCGGCAACCACAACCGCCAGATCACCCTCAACCTCCAGGGCCGGGCGGCGATCGCCCAGACGGCCTGCAATTGAGCACCCCGGGAAACCCCATGCAGCATCAGCATTCCAGCCGCAGCAACCAGTCGGGCACGACGTTGATCGAAGTGCTCATCACCGTCGTCCTGGTCTCAATCGGCTTGCTGGGGCTCGCCGGCCTGCAGCTCACGACCGTGCAGAACTCCAACAGCTCCAGTGAGCGCTTCGAGGCGACGACTCTGGCCCATGACGTCCTCGAACGCATTCGGGCGAACCGCCAGGCCGCGCTGGCCGGCCAGTACAACCTGGCTCTGGGGGCCGCACCGGCGGGTATGAACCTGGTAGGCGAGGATCTGGATGAATGGCGCAATGCCCTCGCGGTGCTGCCGAACGGTGACGGGTCCATCACCGTAGCCAACGGTGTCGTCACGATCGAGGTGCAGTGGACTGACGCGTCCGACGACAACGCCGGCGACTCCCGCGACATGTCGGTCTTCCTGAGGACGGAATTGTGATGGTCAACCGGAGCCGGATAGCCGGGCTACAGCAGCAGCGGGGCGTCGGCCTCGTCGAGATCATGATCTCCCTCGTCCTGGGCCTGCTGGTCACGGGGGCGATCGTGCAGATTTATCTGACGACCAAGCGCCAGAACGACATGCAGACCAGCCTCACGGGGCGCCAGGAGTCAGGTCGGTTTGCCGCCCAGATCATCCAGCGGGACGCCCAGATGGCGGGCTACCGGGGCTGCCTTCGGGACATCAACACTGTGGAGAACACCCTCAATACCAAGACGGACTTTCTCTACCGCTATGACCGGCATGTGGAGGGCTTCGAAAGCGGCGCGGCGCTTCCGGCCAGCATTACCAATGTAGTAGCCAATACCGACGTGCTGACCCTGCGGACCGTCGACGATTTGGGCATCTATACGACCGCGATTCTGGCCAGCGCCTCGGCTGATCCGGTGACGGTGGTTGACCTGGACCCCGCGCCGTTTGCAGCTGACGACATTGCCCTGATCACCGACTGTGGCGGTGCGGCGATCTTTCAGGTCACTGGCTTCAACGCACCGACTGGCACCATCGTCCACAACACCGGCGGCACCGTTCCCGGCAACTCCTCAAAAAATCTGAACCGGCGCTTTGGCGCAGGCTCCCAGGTGTTCAGGATCAGGACCACCACCTACTTCATCCGGAACAGCGCCAACGGCACCGGCCCCGCACTCTGGCGGCGCAGCGGTGGCGTTGCCCCGCCCCAGGAGCTTGCCGAGGGCGTCGAGAACATGCAGCTGCTCTTTGGGCTGGACACGGACGCCAACCAGACAGCGGACGAGTACCGCACAGCCGACAACATCCCGGCGACCCAGTGGCGCAATGTAGTGAGCGTGCAGGTGGCCCTACTGGTCGCCGGCGTCGCCGACCGGGTTGCCGACGCGGACCCCCGCACCTTCGCGCTGCTCGGCGCGGACGTGGGCCCCTTCGACGACGGGCGCCTGCGCCGGGTCGTGACCTTTACTGTTGCGCTCCGCAACCGCGTCGCCTGATTCACATGCACCTCAAGAGGCACACCATCGTGTACGAGAGCAAGAACCAACCGTCACAGCTGGCTCGCCAGCGAGGCGCGGCCATGGTCATCGCCCTGGTCATGCTCCTGATCCTGACACTGCTGGCGACCGCCAGCGCGCGTATGACCCTGCTGGACGAACGAATGATGGGCAACACCCAGGACCGCAACGTGGCCTTTCAGGCCGCCGAAGCTGCGATCCGGACTGGCGAAGGTGATCTGATTGCCCCTGTGCTGCCCGACTTCGATGGCACCAACGGCCTCTGGCAACCGGCTGCTCCGGGGGATGATCCGGTCTGGGAGACCGCGGACTGGGAGGACGTGGGCAACGATGTTCGCAGCTACAACGGCCTGGCGAATGCGCCCGGCAGTCTCGCCAATGCCACGGCGGCCTATGCCATTGAGGAGATGCCCGCTGTGCCCTGTGTCCTCTGCAGCGAGAAAGCCGGGGTCGTGCCTGATGAACCGGCGATCTACCGGGTTACAGCCCGGGGCGTGGGCGCCGCAGGCAATGCCACTGTTGTCGTCCAAACCACCTACAAGCGCGCGAACTGAAGGAATACCCATGAACGGAATCATTCGCAGGAACCCCGCTATGCACACCTTGCTTCGTAGCCGCTGGCTGACGCTGGTTGGTGGTGCCCTGCTGGCAGCGGGCCCCTCAGCCAATGCCGTAACCATTGCCGAGACCCCGCTGTTCGTCAGCGGCGCGGTGGCGCCCAACGTCATGCTGATGATCGACAACTCCGGCAGCATGCACAACGCCATCTGGGCCACGGCCTACAACCCGGCAACCACCTACACAGACTGGAGTCTGGTCAACAACGGGGCCTCCGCGTGGAACGCAAGCACCGATGTCGGTCAGGCGAACCTGCTGAGCAGTGGCTGGCGCACCTCCGGCTCAGGTATCGACTGCCCCGCGGGCTCGGTGCGCGGCAAGAAGTCGAACGGCAACACCCGCTGCCTCACGCTGCCGGACCCCGCGGGTGGCAGCACGACGCAGTGGGACGGCAATTACCTCAATTACCTGTTCAACACCTACGGTACTACCGGCAGCATCATCCCGTTTAATCTCAGCACCGGGGCGATCATTCCGAACACCTACCGGTTCGGGGTCGCGAAGAGCGTCGCGGACACTTTTGTGGTGAACAACCCGAGTCTGCGTATCGGTCTCTCCTCGTTCTGGAACAATGAAGGCGGGAAGATTGACGCGGTCTGTGGCACTGCCACGGCCACCCTGAGGTCGAAGATCACCGCCATGGCCTTCCAGGGGTACACCCCCCTGGCAGAAACCTACTACGAGATCACCCGGTATTTCCGCGGCATGACCGGCTACTTCAACGGGGGCACCTACACGAGCCCGATCCAGTACCGGTGCCAGAAGAATTTCGTCATCATGATCACGGACGGGTATCCGACCAAGGATACGAACATCCCGACCAATGACCCGGCCGATACGGCGGACACCACGCGCAGCCTCCCGAACTGGGACAAACTGGCGCCGACGACCACCCAGGCCCAGTTCCCGAACTTCCTACCCCCATACTCCGATGGCTTCCAGCCCTCGGGCTCCGACGGGAACGAGGGCTACGCGATGTACCTGGACGATCTCGCCAAATTTGGCAATGACGTCGACCTCAAGACGACGGGCACAGACAACGAAGGCGGGAGTTACAACGATCCGGCCTTTCTGAAGCAGAACCTCGTCACCTACACCATCGGCTTTGCCGTCTCGAACCAGATGCTGGCCGACGCGGCCGCCTACGGCAAAGGCACCTACTACACCGCCAACAATGCGGCGCAGCTGACGACCGCGCTGGCGGCCGCCGTGGCCGACATCAAGGCCCGCACGAGCACGGTGTCCTCGGTAACCTCGAACTCCACCCGCCTGACTGGGGACAGCCTGCTCTATCAGGCGAAGTTCTCGACCGTACCCTGGGGCGGCAGCCTGCTGGCCTACCCGCTCCTGTCGGGCGGTGCACTCGGGAGTATCGAGTGGAATGCCGCCGACTTGCTGCCCGCCGCCGGGTCACGGAACATCCTGACCTACAACCCGACCGCTTCGGCGGGGGCGCGGGGCCGGACCTTCCTCTGGGCCTCGCTCAGTGCGGCCCAGCAGACCGAGCTGAACAAGAACATCGGCGGCACGGCCGATGGCCAGGGCCAGGCGCGCCTGGATTATCTGCGCGGTGACCGGACCAACGAGACGCCGAACGGCCAGCAGTTCCGGACCCGGGATTCAATGCTGGGCGACATCATCAACTCGGATCCGACCTACGTCGGCGCCCAGAACTTCGGCTTCAACCTGCTGCCGGGCGCCGAGGGCTCCAGCTACAAGTCGACCCGGCCCGGGAGGGCGGCGGCCAATCGTCCCACCATGGTTTATGTAGCGTCCAACGACGGCATGCTGCACGGCTTCGACGGGGACACCGGCGTAGAGCGTCTGGCCTACATGCCGAACGCCGTGTACCCCGAACTCACCTTCCATGTGGATCCGTCCTACGACAACAGTCACCGGTACATCAACGACGGTTCGCCCCGGGCGCTGGACGCCTACCTTGACGGGTCCTGGAAGACGATTCTGGTCGGGAGTCTCGGCCTGGGCGGCAAGGGTGTCTATGCCCTCAATGTCTCCAGCCCCGCGACCTTCGGCACGGGTGACGTGATGTGGGAGTTCACCTCCGTCGATGACTCCGACCTGGGGGATTCGATGCCCCAGCCCGCCATTGCCCGCCTGAGCGGCGGCAAATGGGTCGCGATCATCTCCAACGGCTACAACAGTGCCGCTGGCCTGGCCAAGCTCTTCGTGCTCGACCTCAAGACCGGCGCGAAGCTCGCCGAGATCAGCACTGGCGTCGGTGGCGACAACGGTTTGTCCAGCCCGACGCCTGTGGACGTGGATGGGGACCGGATTGCTGACTACGTCTACGCCGGCGACCTGAAGGGCAACATGTGGAAGTTTGACCTGACATCCACGACCGCCAGTAACTGGAAGGCTTCGTTCGGTACTGTCGGTACGCCCATTCCCCTTTACACGGCCTGCAAGGCTGATCCCTGCACGGCTGCAAATCGCCAGCCCATCACGAGCGCGCCGGAAGTCGGGAAGCACCCCACCCTGGGCAGCGTCCTGTACTTCGGTACCGGGCAGTATTTCGCGACGGGTGACAACGCCGCCTCAGGCACGCAGACGTTCTACGCAATCCGCGACCGGAACGGCAAGGAGACCACCACGCCCGTCGCGCTGACTGCCGGACGGGCCAATCTCCAGGCCCAGACGGTCATCTACGAGAACACAGAGCAGGCGTTCTTCCAGCTGGTCAGCGATGTGGAGGTGCAGACGAATGTTGCCGGCGTGCGGGTGACCTCGTCCAACCCGGTGGCTGATACCAAGGATGGCTGGTTTCTCAACCTGCCTACTGCCGGCGAGCGCCAGGTGAGTAACTCGGCCCTGCGCAACGGCAAGATTATCTTCACCACGATCATTCCCGGTGGCGATGCCTGCTCCGCAGGCGGTGAGGGCTGGCTGATGGTGCTGGATGCGCTGGCGGGCGGGCGGCCGGAGGCCACCCCGCTGGACCTGAACCTCGATGGCACCTTTGATCGCCAGGACTTCATCACCGTCACGATCGCCGGTGAGGAAGTGGAGGTGCCTGCCACCGGCGCCAAGTCTGAGGTCGGCATGGTCGACCAGATGCTCCTCATCAGCGAAGACGATGGCGAATCCGACATCTACAAGGCCTGCGGGACCAACGACGGAGCGGGTTGCGATGGCTATATCGCCACCACAGGCCAGGCCCAGGGCCGCCAGTCCTGGCGGGAAGTTGACTGAGGAGAATGCCAATGATGCGCAGGTCACACCAGCAGGGTTTCAGCCTCATTGAACTGGTCGTTGTCATGGGTATCGCCGCGATACTCACGATGATCGCGGTGCCCAGCTATCAGCAGAGTGTAATCAAGGGGCGGCGGGCGGAGGCCCGGGTGGTGATCAACGACACCGCCCAGCGCCTCGAGCGCTGCTATACCCAGTTCGGGGCCTACGATGCCGACGACTGCCCAATTGACGACGCCGATGAGATTCTGTCCCAAGGCGGGTTCTACACCCTGACGGTCGATATCCCCGACGCCGCCACCTACACGCTCACCGCCGATCCCGAGGGCGCCCAGGCGGACGATGACAAGTGCGGCAGCCTGAGCCTGACCAATACGGGAGTCCGCGACCGGACAGGCACCGACGACCTGGAGCGCTGCTGGTAGGAACGCCTTTAGGCGCGACCACGATAAAAAGGGGACATGCCTCATTTCCTGGCGGCTGCCAGGAAATGAGGCATGTCCCCTTTTTCTATAGAGGTACCGGGTTTGCAATCTGGCAACTTCGCTGCCAAGTTGCCAGATTGCAAACCCGGTACATCTGGAGATGCCCGCCATGCAACGCCGTCTCTTCGTCAGTTCCCTGCTCGGCGCCGCCGCCGGCGGCATCCCTCTGGCCCGGGCGCTCGCGGCAGCCGCAGCAACACCCATTGCGGGCGACCTGCCGGCCACGCGCCTTGCCGGCGGCGAGACCGTCCTGACCCGGTCGGCGGTGAAGGATTTTCAGGCCGGCCTGCGGGGGCCCCTGCTCCTGGCGGGCCAGGACGGCTACGACCGGGCCCGTCAGGTCTGGAACGGGATGATCGACCGCCGTCCGGCGCTGATCGCCCAGTGCAGCGGCCCGGCCGACGTGGTCCGGTCCGTCCAGTTTGCCCGGGCCAATGATCTGCTGGTTGCCGTCCGCAGTGGCGGCCACAGCACCTCGGGCCAGTCCGTCTGCGACGGTGGCCTGATGATCGACCTCTCCGCCATGCGTGGCGTCCGGGTTGACCCCAAAGCGAAACGGGCCTGGGTGCCGGGTGGCGCGTTGCTCGGGGAACTTGATCGGGAGTCGCAACTGTTTGGCCTGGCGACTACGGCCGGTACGGTGTCCCACACGGGCGCCGCGGGTCTCACGCTGGGCGGCGGGTTTGGCCGTCTCGGCCGGCGCTTTGGCCTGTCCTGCGACAACCTCGTGTCGGTGGACGTCGTGACGGCGGACGGCAAGTTCCTGCGGGCAAGCAACGACGAGAATCGGGATCTGTTCTGGGGCCTGCGGGGTGGCGGGGGAAATTTCGGCATCGCGACGGGGTTTGAGTACCGCCTGCATGAGATGGGGCCGACGATTCTCGGCGGGCCGCTGATTTTCCCTTTCAGTCAGGTCCGGGAAGTGCTCGAGTTCTTCGTGGAGTTTGCGGCAACTGCGCCCGACGAGCTCAACATCGACTGCGCCATCGTTGCGCCGCCGGGTGCCAAGCCGATGGTGGTGCTGGAGATCTGCTACTCCGGGGACCTCGCGAAGGGCGAGAAGGTCATCGCGCCGATCCGCACCTTCAGCAAGCCCCTGGCAGACCAAGTCAAGCCCATGCCCTATGTGAAGCTGCAAACCACGGCAGACGCGGCCAACGCCGCGGGCCGCAACTACTACATCAAGAGTGGTTTCGTGGAGCAGGTGGTACCGGAACTGCTGGATAACCTGCTGGCGGGCTACAGCGCCGATCCGGGCCGGGCCACGATCGTCGTGCTCCAGCAGCTGGGTGGCGCGATCGCCCGGGTGCGCACCGACGCCACGGCCTTTCCCCACCGGGGCGCGAAGTTCGATCTGCTCGTGCTCGGCGGCTGGGACGACGCGAGCCAGAACGAGCGGCACACCGCCTGGATCAAGAGCTACTGGGCGCCGCTGGAGCCCTACACCCGGGGCTTCTACTTCAATACGTCAGTCGGTGACAGCCAGGAGAAGATCCGTGCGAACTTCGGCGCCAACTACCCGCGCCTGGTCAAGCTCAAGGACCGCTACGACCCGGCCAACCTGTTCCACCTGAACGCCAACGTGCAGCCCTCGTAAAAATGGGGACATGCCTAATTTCCAGGAGCCCCGCCCACCGGCGGGGCTCCTGGAAATTAGGCATGTCCCCACTTTTACGGGAGATAGGCGTCCGCCTCGATCTCCACGAGGATCTCGGGGCTGATCAGCTTCGCCACTTCCACCATCGCAGTGGCCGGCCGGATGGTGCTGAACACTTCACCGTGGGCCTTGCCCACATCTTCCCAGCGGCTGATGTCCGTCAGGTAGATCCGCGTGCGGACCACGTGCTCCGGGCCGGCGCCGACGGCTGCCAGAGCTGCCGTGATGTTGGCGAGGATCTGCCGCGTCTGGGCGTAGGGGTCATCAATACCGACGATGTTCCCGTCCGGGCCGCTGGCCGTAGTGCCGGAGATGTAGATGAAGGGTCCGACCCGTACCGCCCGGGAGTAGCCGATGATGGGTTCCCATTTGCTGCCGGTGGAGTGGTTGATGCGTTCCATTGAATAGCTGACCTGATGAGAGTTGAAGAAAGTTACTGCCTGGCAAGGGTTTCCAGGGTAGTCACCGGACTGTCGCACACCGTGCCCCGGCAGACATAGGCCACCACGCCAGCGGCGGGCGCCGTCTTGGACGCCAGGGCTGGGGGCAGGGCCGCCGGCAGATCGGCGGCATTCCCGGGGATGACAAACACCAGGCGCCGGGGGTTAAAGGCAGCACCCAGCGTGGCGGCCCACACGCCGGCCTCGCCAGCGTCGCCCCGCAGGATGATCAGTTCGGGCGGTTGCAGGTACTCGTCCAGCGCGTTCAGCAGCGAGCAGTGGCCGTGGGGGAATTCCTGCATCCCGCGCCACCCGGCCCGCAGCGTGCGCTCCGCTGCGTCCAGGTAACGGGGTTCTACCAGCAGGTAGCCGAGCCGGGCGAGGGCGAACGCGGCCACGCCGTTGCCCGAGGGCACGGCTTCGTCCGCCAGCGGCTTCGAGCGGTGCAGCAGCGCTTCGTGATCGTGGGACGTGAACCAGAAGCCGCCGTTCTCCCGGTCCTCGAAGCGTTCCAGGAGGCCGTCCGCCAGGAAAGTCGCAAAATTCAGGTGCTCAGTACTCCACCGGGTCTGCAGGAGTTCGACCACCGCATCGAGAAGGAAGGCGTAGTCGTCCAGATAACCATTGAGGCGCGCCTTGCCACTCTTATAGGTAGCGAGTAGCCGGTGATCCACCTTAAGCGACCGGCGGAGAAAGTCCACCGCGGTCACCGCCGCGTCGGCCAGATCCGGGCGATCAAGCACCCGCGCGGCGATGGCCAGCCCCCGGATCATCAGCGCGTTCCAGCTGGTCAGCAGCTTGTCGTCCAGCCCGGGCCATACCCGGCCATTGCGCGCCCTGAGCAGCTTCGAGCGGCCCGACATGAGCAGGCGGCGCACGGTGGACTCGGGCTGGCCCGTGGTCGCCGCAATCTCCTCGACGGTCTGGTACACCCGCAGGTGCCAGGCCCGCACATTGTGGTGGGGCTCCTCAAAGTTCGACGGCTGGTCCAGCCCGAAGCGGGGCGCGAGCACCGCGTACTCCGCCGCGTCCACGAGAGACTGCACCTGCTCTGGAAGCCAGACGTAGAAGCGGCCTTCCTCGCCTTCCGAGTCCGCGTCGAGGCTGGAGTAGAAGGCACCTTCCGCCGAGCGCATGTCCCGCAGCACCCAGTCTGCGGTTTCCCGGGCCACGGTGCGAAAGGTCTCGTCGCCGCTGATCTGGAACATCTGGGCGTAGAGGGCCAGCAGCGGTCCGTTGTCGTAGAGCATTTTCTCGAAGTGGGGAATCGTCCAGAAGCGGTCCACGGAGTAGCGGCAGAAACCCCCGCCCAGGTGATCGTAGATGCCGCCCTCGGCCATCCGCTTCAGCGTGAGCGCCGCGAAGTACAGGCCGTCCTTGTCGGGCTGCGGGTCGTGGGCCGTGCTCCGCCAGTGGCGCAGCAGACGGTCGATGGTGGTGGGGTGGGGGAACTTGGGCGCGCCGCCGAAGCCGCCGTGCTCCCGGTCCACCTGTTGACCGGTGACGTCGCGAAAGTCCGCAAGGGGAGCGCCGTTCAGTGCCGAGACATCAGCGCTGCCACCCGGCTCCATCCGGGCAAAGGCTTCCCGCAGCGCGTCCGCCTGGCCCCGCACGTCGGCACCGTTGTCCCGGTAGTACTCGGCGACGCGCTCCAGCACCTGGGTGAAGGAGGGCATGCCGTACTTCGCCGTGTTGGGAAAGTACGTCCCGCCGAAGAACGGCACGTGATCTTCCGGCGTGAGGAACATGGTCAGCGGCCAGCCGCCCCCGCGCTGGGCGATGAAGTGATGAGCCGTCTGGTAGATCTTGTCCAGGTCCGGGCGCTCCTCCCGGTCCACCTTGATGTTGATGAAGTGGCGATTCATCACCTCGGCAGTGGCCGGGTCCTCGAAGGACTCGTGGGCCATCACGTGGCACCAGTGGCAGGCCGAGTAGCCGATCGAGAGCAGAATCGGCTTGTTCTCCGCCCGGGCCCTCCCCAGCGCCGCGGCGTTCCAGGGGTGCCAGTCCACCGGGTTGGCGGCGTGCTGGAGCAGGTAGGGGCTGGTCTCGTCAGCGAGCTGGTTCATGCGGTACCAGCCTACCCGAAATAGGAATGGCCGATCCAACCGCCAGTTTCGGTACCATGACCACCCCATGCAGATCGGCCCCCACACCATCGACCCGCCCGTGATCCTAGCCCCGATGGCGGGGGTCACCGACAAGCCGTTCCGGCAGCTGTGCCGGCGTCTGGGCGCGGGCCTGGCCGTGTCCGAGATGACGACGTCCGAGCCCCGCCTCTG
>SHZI01000084.1 GCA_009692345.1 Gammaproteobacteria bacterium
GCCCAGAGACTGAGAAACAGGCCCTTGATGACCACGTCGGAGCGGGCCACCAGCGCCCCGGCATAGGCCAGCGCAATGCGCGGGTTACGCAGGGCACGTCCGACGCTCCCCGCCAGCGCACCCAGCGGCGGACGGGCGCCGCGGCCAGCGGGTGTGCCCGCCATCAGGCCCCTGGCGGTGACAACCGCCATCAGGGCGCACAGCGCGGCGCCGGTCAGGAACATGGCCCGGCCACCGGTGACGGCATCGTAACCACGCTGGCTCAGCAGGTCCGGTATCCGGCTGACCACCCCGGCCATGAACATCGTCCCCAGCGTGCTCATGACGCTGTTGATGCCAATAAACTTGCCGCGGGAGCTGTCGACCGGATAGTCGTTGACGAGCGTCGCCAGGGTGCCGGCCGTGGCCGCGGCCCCCACTGCATAGAACAACCGATAGAGCAGCAACTCCCCGGCCGTGGTGGCGAAGGGATACAAGCCCCAGCCGAGCGCCAGCATGACGAAGCCGAAGCTCAGTACGGGCCGGCGGCCGATGCGGTCGGCAGCGATACCGAAGGGAAAGAACAGGAGCAGCCCGACCACCTCGGACCAGAACGACAGGTTGCCCGACAGAGTCCCCTGCTCGCCCCGCGGGATGTGCAGGTGGGCATTGAGAAGGTAGCTCTGCAGGATGGCCATGCCTGACAGCGCACCGATACCGACGAATGCCGCCAGCAGTTTGACGAGCGCGTTGCCTCTCGTGACACCGGGCGCCAGTTCAAGGGGGCCAAGGCGTTGATTGGCGGCCGGGCGATTCATAGGGGCCAACTATGCCACCGGACAGCAGAAAGGGCCCGGTCGGCGCCGCCCTAGGCCTGCGGCCCCCGCGGGCGTATCAGCAACCAGAAGCCGAAGACCATGATGGCCAGGTTCACGGCGCAATCAGGCAGAAGGGCGCGCCCTTGCCGACCGAAGCGTACAGCCAGCCACCCACCGAGGTGGTGAACAGAATGCCGAGGGAGGCGCAGATGCCGGCGAGACCGGGGAGGATGGCCGAACTCGTGGGATCACCCACCAGCCCGCCTGCGAAGTAGCCGATGCCCGCAATTAGCATCGCGATGACCCCGGCCGTGATCCGATTGAAGCGACCCAGTATCAGGCCGAAGACGCGGGCAAACAGGTACGGCGCCGGGCGATGTGGGCAGCCGTCGCAATAATCACGGCGCAGATGATCGGCTCCCCGATGTTGCCAAAGATCCCGCCGGTGGGCCCGAAGGGAACCGCGAAGAAGCTCAGAGCCCCGATCGAGCCCAGGGTCAGCCACTTCCAGCCAATTTTGATCCAGAGATAGACCCCGAAGAGGATCATCATGGCGGTCATGGTCAGGGCCGGGACCGGCGGAATGGACGTGCCCGCACCAATCTCAGCCGTCGGGCTGCAGGCCGTAACGGCCGAGATGCTGGTGGTGTAACGCAGCGTATCGGCGAAACACGACGGATAGAACGTGGACTGGGAGAACAGCCAGAGGTCGTGCAGGATGAACCAGACGGCCAGGGTGCAGAAGGCGCCCATTACGAGCTTCGACTGTGCCCAGGGGAACCCGGCTTCACGAGCCATGGCCCCAAGCGCGATGAAGGTCATGGGCAGGGCGATGTAGTGCGCCAGAAAACGCACCGTATTGAGCCCCATCAGCAGTTCACCCTCGCCCAGCGTGCCGCCCATGGCGATCACGAAGTTGTCGTACCACAGCAGGGTCAGCGGGATCGAGGCAAAGATCAGGCCGTTCGTCCGGTATCGAAGGCAGAGGCGCGCCGCCCAGACCAGGACGGCGAAGTCCAGAAGTGCAACGGCCATGAAGGCTAGGGAGTACATGTGAGCTCCAATGGCCCGACCTGCAGTCGATGGCCAATCCTAAGTGAACCTCTGGAGAGCAACCAGTTGCAGAGGGCGATTGCGAACGCCTTTGCATTGCGCGGCCACTGCGTGCACTGCTGCAGACCGTCCCGTTCCCTGGCTCTGGTTCCAGGCGTCAGGGAGAAACCCTGGAAAGTCGTGGCTTTCCCCACCTGCCCGGACCCCACAACCCGCGCCAGGATGGCCGCATGCCGGCAGCGCTCCCATCCCGCCTGCGCCTCCAGGGCGAGATTCACCATGTCGCACTCCGCGGGCATGGTGGTCGGCCGCTGTTCAGGGCTAACCGGGACCGGGAGGCCCTGGAGCGCATCGTCGGGGAACTCCTCGCGGAATTCACTGCGCGAGCTCACGCCTACTGCTGGATGACCAACCACCTGCATCTGGTGCTCGAGGTCGCGCCCGGGCAGGCGGACGGCTTTCAATGCGACCTGATCGCCCGCTACTCCCTCCAGCGGAACACCGGCGCGGCGGGGGCTGGCCCGCTCTTCGAGCCCGCGGAGCGCGCCCTCCGGGTGAATGCGGACGCCTACCTTCTGCAGCTCATCCGCTACGTCCATCTGAACCCGGTCCGGGCCGGACTGGTCAGGGACGCAGCAGACTACCCCTGGTCGGGGCACCGAACCTATCTCGGCGGCGGCGGGCCACCATGGCTGTCAACGGATCTGGCGTTTCGCCTTCTCGGTGGCGACCTGCTCCGGGCCGCCGCGGCCTATCGGGTCTTCGTCGCGCCGGTCAGCACGCGGGTGAACCGGGAGACGCTCGTCACCTCGCTGTCCTATCCCGGGCGGTACTGAGGCCCCCGGTGCCGTAGTATTTCCCCATGAGCACCCCGAGAGGATTCACCGTCCGCCGCGCGCGACCCGCCGAAGCGCCAGACCTTGCGAGCCTCGCGCGGGACACCTTCGTAGAGACCTTTGGTTATCTCTACCGGCCAGAGGATCTGGGTGCCTTTCTCGAGACCTCCCAGTCGGTTGCGGCCTACGCGCCCCTACTCCATGACCCGCGCGTGGGAATCTGGGTTGCGCAAGACCCGCACCAAGGCCTGGTGGGCTTCCTGACGGCGGGCCCCTGCAAGCTGCCCGTGCCACAACGGGAGGACCGGGCCGGGGAGATCCGCCAGTTGTACCTCCGGGCCGCGGTCCAGCGCGAGGGACTGGGTACCCGGCTGCTTGCGCTGGCCCTCGACTGGCTGGCGGCGGAAGGCCACGCGCCGCTCTACGTCGGGGTCTGGTCCGGCAATCTTGGCGCGCAGCGCCTGTACGCCCGGTATGGCTTCGAAAAGGTTGGCGAGCACGACTTTCCGGTGGGCAACCAGCTCGACCGGGAGTTCATCCTGCGGCAGAAGAAGGCCGCACCGCCGTCTCCCGCTGTAGCAACCTAGATCGCCCGTGGCCCGCACCGTCGAGTGCTTGCCTGACTCACTGGCACTCTGGCGCCAGGCCGGCAGGACCTGCAGCTACCAGGGCACGAGCAGCAGGCAACCGCGAACGAGGGGGAGCGTCATCAATACTTCGTGCCGAAGTCCTGCTTGCAGACCGGGCAGGCCGGCGCCTTGAACAGGGGGCCGTAGAGGGTGGCATCCAGCGCCGCAGACCAGAACCACCGGTTGCTGCATTTCGGACACACGATCAGGAGCACGCCAAAGGCGTAGCCGGCGATGGCCAGGATGGAGCCCCACGTCCAGTCAATACCGGAGCCCGCCCACAGGGGCGCGAAACTCCCGATCAGGAGCAGCAGTATCGCGATGATGAGTTTCCAGGACTGGCCAGTCCTTGAGATGACTGAGTTGGGGAACATTTAACCTCCTGCAAGGGCCCGCTTGGCTGCGACGGGCAGGCGCTTGATGACCGCTTCCCGCCGCTGCGCCGTGCTGCGGTCCGGGGCGGGCTCCTGGTGGACCAGGATTACCGGGCGGCGCGCCCGAGTGTAGGCAGCGCCAGTGCCCGCATTATGCTGGGCAATGCGCTGGCAAAGGTCCCGGGCGATGCCGGTATAGAGGGTCTGATCCACGCACCGGACAATGTAGACCGTCCAGGCAGGCTCCTCCGGCCCTGCACTCATCCGTAGCTTGCTCCGCGCGACCGCTTCAGGCCTTGGGGAGCTTAGCGGAACTCCGGGTTCAGGCGCACCCGCGGGCGCGGATCCGGGCGATCTTGGCGGTCTGGGGCAGGCGATAGAAGAGGCGCAGCTCCCGCAGCAGGTCCGGGGTGAAGGTCGAGGCCGGGAAGCTGGCTTCGAGAGTGGCGCAATAGCGGCCGGCGAAGGTGCTGGCCGCCTGATAGCGGTCGATCTCTTCCGGATCCAGCTGGGGATCGAGGCAGGGATCCGCGAACAGCCGCTGGAGCAGGGGCGCACCGAGTGTCGCTGCCGGTTGCTCGTCCAGCAGGAGGCGGGTGGTCACGTACTTGTCCACTTCGGCCTGCATCTCGAGTTCGAGCAGGGTCACGGACTTGTCGAAGGCCGCGTTCCAGGCGACATAGTGAAAGTGGCTCACCCCTTCGAGTACGGTCCAGAAATCGGCCAGGTTTGTTCCGGAGAGTTTTTCCCGGGGATCGGCGGCGGCCAGTCTCTCGAGCACGGCGGAATCCAGGTACAGGGCGAGATCGAGGCCACTCTCGCTCTCCACGACGATGAGCTGTTCGTCTGCGTAGCGTCCGGTCGCACCGGCCAGCAGGGCGGCGCGCATGGCCTGATCGGTGATGACGTAGTCGCGGACGTCCTGGGGCAGATCCGCATCGTAGAGCCGGCCAAGCTGGCCCTGCAGGGCGCCGAGGAGATCCGGGCAGGCCGTCCCCACCGGGCTAGTGCTCCCGCACGCTGCCCGGCTGCTTGAGTGGCTGGATACCGAGCTGTCGCAGCAGGCGGCCTGCCCGCTGGCTGCCGGTGGTCAGCCAGTTCTCGTAGAGACGGAGCACGTCCTGATCCCGGCCGGCATTGCTGGCGTGGCGCACGTCATTGAGGACATCAACCACCTCGCCGAACTTGGCGGCGAGCTCGGCAAAGACCGGCGCAAAGGCGCGGCCCCGGGGATTGGCTGGCAGCGCGAGGGAAAGGGTGTGGTACGCACCCCCGCCCATGCGCACGTAGTAGCCGATGCCGACCGCCTTCCGGTCCAGGCCTTCGGCCATGAAGCCGGCGACAAACAGCGCCACATCGCCCAGGTGCTGGAGCGTGGCATTCCGGCTTTCGTCGGTGGGGGCCGCCGCTGCGTCGGCCAGCATGAGAGCGAGGGGCTTCGGCGCGATGCCGCACTCCGCCTTGTCGTGGAGGGCTTCGGAGCGGGAGAACAGGGTCAGGAGATTCACGACGTAGTGGGCCGTGTGGCTCTCCACGGCCAGCCGGTTCGAAGCCATGGCCGCATCAACGGAGTCGCGAAAGTACTCCTGAAGACTCGGCACCGGAATGACTCCGGAATCAGGTTCGGAGACGGCCATGGCCAAAACTTATACCGCTGCGGGGCGCCCGACAACGTGATCCGGGTCACGGGCTGGCAACGCGGCGTGCTTCAGGCCGAGAGACTTTGCCCCGGTTGCCAGGCAATCTCACTGATCCGGCAGTCGGCCGCGTCGTGCTCGAAACGGAAGGCTACAAAGTCGCCGGGACGGGTCAGCGCCAGACCGACGACAAAGGACAGCCCCGAGCCCTGGGAGTTGGTGTCCTGATCGCACTTGACATAGAAAGGCGGGCGGGCGGCATCAACCGCCAAAAACCCCGCAGCCGCGGACTCGGTCAGGTACCGCGCCACCTGGGTCGCCACCGCGCGCCAGGTGTCCGCGTCACCCTTGTGCACCGCTGCCCAGCGCGTGCTCCGGGCAATCGTGCCCGCCGTCAGCACTGCTTGCCGGCGCACACTCAGCTGCCGCCACTCCCGCCGGGAACCGTGGCTGCGGGCGAGCGTGACATTACCGCTGAACGAGATGAACCCCGGCGCCGCACCACGGAGCACGTTGACGCCACGCCGCGCCAGCAAAGCGGCCTGTTCGTCGTCGGGCTCGACCGCCACCCGCGCCCGGGAACGCAGCAGCACCGTTTCTGCAGGACTCCCGGTTGCCAGCATGCCGGCGATAGCGCCGATGGCGCTCAGTGACCGGACCCGACGCCCGTCGGTCGCGATCTCGGTGAGCCGCGGAAAATAGGTAATGATGTTGGGACTGGCTAACACGGAGGCACTCTGACTCCGCGTCACGTCCTCCACCCGGGACCAGCTGGCCAGCGGATCGAGCAGCAGCATGGCGTTGCGGCGCGCGCAGTAGCGCTCGGCCACGAAGATGCCCACGGGCCCCACGTCGGCTTTGGGCGCGCCAGACAGCAGGCACACCAGATCGACGTTGGCGACCTGCTCGAGGGCATGAATGCCGGTGGCGTCTTCTGCCGAGCCAATGAGGTCGTAGTCGCTGGGTGGAGCCGCGGACCGCCAGTCACCCCGGCCGGGCACATAGCCAATGGGGCCAAACCCGGTGGCCCCGGACGTCAGAAAGGGTCGCGCCCGGGGCGCGTCACCCTGCAACCGGACCAGCGCGGAGCCCGCCAGCGCCTCGCCGATGAAGGCGTCATCGTCGGGGGCGATGGTCACCGCGCGCCAGGTTTCCTGCTCCTCCACCAGCGGATTGGCCGGGGAACGGATCCGCTGCACCGTGAGATTGAAGCGCCAGAGGTCCGTCGGGGGAATGCCGTCGTAGTCCACGGTGGCCCGCAGGTACTCCAGGGGCCCCGGGTTGACGGCGTCCAGGTCGAGTGTGCCGCCGGGCCCGGGCAGGGTAATGCGGCTGGGCCGGCCGGACCGCGGCACCCGTACGACGACGGCCTGGCGGCCGCCGTTGTCGAAGAACTGACCCAGGATCCACTCGAGCCGGCTGCGTTCAGCCGGAGAGCCGAAGCGGCGACGGAACTCGGCGACGCTCCCGATGACGACAGGGATATTGGCGGGGCCCCGGGGGGCCGGGCCAACGAAGGCAGTGACAGTTTCGCGGCGGAGCGGGATGGGCTCCTCGCCGGCTGGAGATTCAATGACTCGAATCCCGGCTCCTGAGAGTTCGGGCAACAGTGGGCGCATCCGCAGATAACAATGCCAGCGAGTGTAGCATCGGGGCCAGCAGCAGGCCGCACACAAAGCCGCCGACATGGGCCTGAAAGGCCACGCCGCCCGGCACGATCTCCGACCAGTTGGAGTAGAGCAGCTGCAGGAGAAACCAGCTCACCAGCACGACCCAGGCAGGCAGCTCGACAACCCGCAGGGTGAGGAAGACGGGAAGGAGCAGACGGAGCTCGGCCCGGGGGTGCAGGAACAGGTAAGCGCCGAGTATGCCGGACACTGCCCCGCTCGCCCCGACCATCGCCACGGCTGACGACGGCTCCACCCAGGCCTGCGCGAGGGCTGCCGCCACCCCGCAGGCCAGCAGCAGGACCGTAAAGCGGCCCGGCCCCAGCGTCTGCTCCACCTTCGGGCCGAAGACCCCCAGGAACAGCAGGTTGCCGAGCAGGTGCAGCCAGCCGGCATGGAGGAACTGGTAGGTAATCAGGGTGGCCGGGGGCGGAATGGCCAGCAGGACTCCGGCCCGCTCAACACCACCGAACAGCTCGCCGGGGACGAAGGCCAGTCCCGCGGGCACGAAGAAAGTGCCGGGCAACAGGAACAGCTGCCCCGCAAACACCAGCAGCAACAGGCCGAAGAACGTCAGAGTGGCAACGGGCATCGTCACCGGGCGGCAACTGTCTGGGCGTCGGCGGCCGACTCCAGCAGCCGGACCGGAAAGCCCCGCCCCTCCTTCACGGTGGCGGCGACGAGTGCGGCATCCACCGTTATACCGGGCGCGCTGGCCGCTTTCTGGCCAGGCTGCGGCGGGTTGCCGGGCTTGCGCTTCTGGAGTTCCGTGGCGAGCTGCCTGTCGAGCAGCGCCTGAAGATTGCGCGCGTCATCCTCCAGTGCGGGGTTTTGAACAGCGCGCAGCCGCCAACGTTCAGCGCAGCCGAAAGCACGATGAGGCGAAGGAGTGGCTGCATCGGTCGACCTACCTCTGGCAATTGGGCGTCCTGCCGGCCGCCTGGGCGGCGTTGTAGCGCTTCAGGGCTTCCGGCAGCTGCCTGACCAGATCCTGGATCCGGCTGTCGCCCGATGGGTGCGTGGACAGAAACTGGGGCGCCCCGAGCTTGTTCTTGGCGGCCATGTTCTTCCACAGCTGGATACTCGCGCTGGGATTGAAGCCAGCATCCGCCATGTAGTTGAGCCCGATGGTGTCCGCTTCGGTTTCGTTGGCACGGCTGAAGGGCAGACTTAAGCCCAGCTGCGCCCCCATGGACACGATGTCACCAACCCCGGGGCCGGCGCCCAGGACTGCTGTGCCGAGGATCACGCCGCCCTGGGTGGTGGCCTCCCGGTTGGCCCGCTTGAGCGCGTGCTGGAGCGTCACGTGGGCCACCTCGTGCCCGATGACGGCGGCCAGCTGGTCCTGGTTCTCGGCCACGGCGAGCAGACCGGTGTACACGCCGATGCGCCCGCCGGGCATGGCGAAGGCGTTGATGTCCTCACTCTCGAAGAGCACGACTTCCCAGTCCTCCTCCGAGTAGGGCTTCTCCAGTTGCTGGACGATGTCGGCAGACACGCAGTTGACGTAGGCAATCAGCCTGGCGTCCGTGGCTGCCGGGGTCTGGGCCCGCATCTCCTGGAACACCTGCCCCGACTCCGACTCGAGTTCGGACTCGGAGTAGATGGGGAGGGAGCAGGCGCTGAGCAGCAGCGTGGCCAGGACGACCGGCAGGACGAGAACGAGACTTGAGCGCGGGTGCATGGCGGGGATTATCCGGCCTGACCGGCTTCAGGGAAAGCG
>SHZI01000085.1 GCA_009692345.1 Gammaproteobacteria bacterium
ATCCTTGATCAGATGCAGGAAGGCATCGCAAGCAGGAAATCTGCTTCGCCCGCCGTCAGGGGCGTAACCGACAACCGGTTGCCCCGACGAAGGATCTGCATCCCGGCCAGTTCGGGGTGCTGGCGGAGCGCTTCCAGAGCCAGCGGGGACCGGAGCCGACTCTTGAATCGCACATCTATTGCCAGCCAGGTCGGCGTCTCCTGCCGGCTCCTGGGGTCGAAATACTCCGACGTCCGCTCAAACTGGGTCGGATCGGGGTACGCCGGGCCAGCCACCGTCATGGTGCCAACGATGCCCGGCTGGTCACAGCTCGAGTGGTAGAAGAAGGCCAGATCACCCTTCGCGAAGCTGTCCCGGAACATGTTGCGAACCTGGTAGTTACGGACGCCGCCCCAGCTCGTCGTTTGGTCCTTGTGCAGATCATCGATGCCGTAAACCGAGGGTTCGGACTTCATTAGCCAGTACTTCATCGGAGCGAGTATATCCGGCGCATTTGAGGAGTCGGCCCACTAGGGCCATGATGCCGCAAGGCAATGCCGGGGAAAATCAGATGCTCGGCCGACTGCAGGACCTGATACTCCGGATCTCGAGGACCTGGTGGCTCTATGGCGCCGTCCTCTTTCTCTTTGTTGGTTCACTCCAGGCGCTGATGCGGATCGGGAAGCACTTCCCTGCCTACGCGGGGGGCGCGGTGCCCTTCGACCTGCAGAATGATCTTGTTGCCGGGGAGGTCTACCCGCAGCTGGCGGGTTACACAGACCAGGCCCGGGAGCTCTACTACGCCTTCACCCTGATCGACTACGCTTTCCCGTTCTTCGCCGGGCTCTTCATCACAGCCACCGTAGCTTTCGCGCTGCGAGCCAGTCTGCCCCGGCTCTATGCCGCTCTGCTGGCGCGCAGGCTGCTGCTGGTGCTGATGCTGGCTACCGCTTTTGACTGGCTGGAGAATGTGACGGCGCTGACGACTATCGTCCTGTACCCGGCCGAGGTCAGCTGGCTACCGACGCTGCTGGTGGTCGCCAAGAAGTGCAAGCTGGCCACCCTGCTGGTCAGCAACGGCACGATGTTCGCAGCCCTGGTTTTTGCCGCTGGCCACTGGCTGGTGCAGCGGCTCCGCCGCTAAGTCGCTGTAGCCCGCTCGATAGCCCGGGGTGCCGCCACCCTGGGAAGCCGCAACCCCGCCGATCAGAGCTGCGCCGGACAACTGGCCCACGGCAAGGAACACGGTGAGCAGTCCCTGGGCGGTGCCGCGCCCGGCAGGTAACGCCTCATTCAGCACGATGTAGCGCAGGGGCGCGCCAACAGCCACCAGGGCCAGGCCCATCTGGACGATGACCCGGGACCCGAGCACATTCAGCAGCCGGCCCATGAGCGGAGCACCGATCGTGGTGGCCAGCACCGAGGGCAGCATCAGCAGGCTGGCGTTGCAGGTGGTCCCCTCGTCGATGAGGATTACCCGCCGCACGCCGCTCGCACGCAGGTCATCCACGGCTGACTGCAGGTGAGCCGAACTCATCATGGACATACCGAAGCCAATTGCCGCCGGGGTCTTACTGGACATGGGCAGGTAGGCTTCCCGGATGAGACGGTCACTGTTCTCGCCCACACCGTGGGTCAGGCTGAGAACACCCGTCTGGCCCTTGATCTTCGCATTGCTCACCTACCACTCGTAGTCGGGGCCCATCGCGTTTATGTTCATATCGAGTTCGGGATCCGTGAACCCGCGGTAGAGGGCAACCTTCGCGCGCAGGGCCTCGCGCATCTCCGGCGTCATCTCGTGTTGCTCGTTATACGACTCGAGCCGCTTGCCCTCTGCGTCCATAGCCGGCACTGCGCCGCCATGGTGGTGAGCATGTTCATCCGCTCCGAAAGCACTGGCGGCCGCCAGAACCAGCGCGAGCTATCCCAGGGGAAGGGCGCTGCGGAGAGAGCCAGGGACAATCATGAGCAACTCCTCAGCATTTCAGGACCCGCTCGACAGAGCGGCGCAACTCCCGCTTGACCGCGGTCGTGTTCTCCTGACGCCTGGCCTGCCCCGCCGCGGCTTCGACCATGCCCCTGATCAGGGCGGCAACCAGGCCCGTATCCCTGCGCTTGCCCCGCAGGATCTCCCCGATCGAGCCGTGCAGGACCGCGGCCGGGGCCTCGTGCAGTTCCATCAGTTTGGTCCGCAATTCAGGCGCGTCACTGCGGATCTCGGCCATGTGCTCCAGCGTTGCGTGGGCAGGACTGGTCGCGATGTCGATCTGCATGTCCAGCCAGGCGCCGATCCGCTCGACCGGATCCGGATGCAGGGCAGCCAGACCCCGCATCTGTTCCACATACGCGCCCGTGTCGCGCTCGACACAGGCGAGCAGGATGAAGTACTTGTTGCGGTAGTAGCGATAGAGGGAGTTGCGGGCCAGGCCTACTGCCCGGGCAATGTCGTCCATGTCGGTCTTGCGGTAGCCGTTGGTCCGGAACAGTTCGGTTGCCGCATCGAGTATGCGCGCGGTCTGGGTTTTCACGTGCTCTTCGATGCTGGCGGACTCAATGCGCGGCATGGGACACCTCAACCTCTTTCAGGCGGCCATCCGCAATGTGTACGGCCCGGTCGCGATCGGCAGCCCCTGGGGTCGTGCCCCGCAGATGGACGGTGAGCAGCAGCTGGTCCAGGACGGTCAGGGAGGGCAGGAGATTTGATTGCTGGAACGATCCTTCGCGGGTCAGGGTGGTGGTGCCCAGATCAGCATCGGCTGCGGCAATCTGCTCCGGCGTCATACCGGGCTCAAGATCGAGGGCCACCGCGCTGGCAAAGTCGAACACCACGTCCGGCAGCGGGCGGGAGATCACGACCCCATGCTCCTCGGCGCCCAGCCGGGCTGCACCCCCCAGAGCACGAACTCCAGGGGTTCGTCGCGTTGATTCCGGCCGTTGAAACCCGTGTGCCCCAGAGGTTCCGCATGACGGACACCAGGCCGGGACTGCCAGCCCCCCCCACATGGCCCTGTCCGCCAGACTCGAGCGACAGGTGGGGCGGTCATCGTACTGGAAGGAAAAATGGGTAACGGGCGCGGCGATCAGGCCTGACACGTTGTTGGAGATAAGCCCCCCGAGAGACCGGCAAGGAACGTCATCAGGCAGGGCACCAGCGCCACGACCAGGCCCGTGAGCAAGCAACGGCCTTTGGCGCAGGCAAGATCCCTGGGTGCTATAAATATGAGCCTGCTTTTGCCGACTAGATGTCGGTATGGTGGGGACTTAGCGACGCACAGTCAATTTTTGTCGCCAACTAGCGGGGCTCCGGGCAGGGGTATCACCGGCGCGATGACCCGCCGGAAACAGACTGACGGCTTAACATTTGGTGTATCCTCTCCGCGCCTGCCGGCCGTCAGCAGGCTTTACAGAGGGATGGGATCCGGTGGCAGTGGGCCGCTTCTTTCGGACGGGGTGTTTCGAAAGAGTGCTTACTGAACACTGGCTGGCCGTTTTTCAGGACTATCGAGTCTGGCCATTTAGAAAATTGTGTACACAGGAGAACTAACGATGAGCACTACAATTCGTCAGGCATGGCTTGTCCTGCCAATGGCACTGGTAATGATCGCTGGCTGCGGTGGCAAGCCCGCCGACAAGGCTGTCGACGCCGCCGAGTCGGCCATTGACAGCGCTTCCCAGGCTGCCGATGCTGCCGGTGATGCTGCTGCCATGGCCGGTGAAGCTGCCGGCGCTGCTGCTGACGCTGCCGGAACGGCTGCCGAAGGCACTGCTGATGCTGCCGCTGCTGCTGCTGCTGGTTCAGCCGACATAGCTGCTGGCGCTGCTGCTGACGCGACCGCCGCCGCTGGCGCCGCCGTAGAAGCCGCAACCGAAGCCGCGCCTGCCAACTAATTGACTGCTTCTCAGTCAATCGATTAGGACAGGGGCCGCACATGCGGCCCCTGTTTTTTTGGGTCCTGTTTGCCTGAGCCGGGTCGTTCCAGGCCCTGCTATAGTTTTGCAGATGAAGTGGCTGCGCTACCTCGCCTTTGGCCTGGTCGGCATGCTGGCAGTCGGCAGCATCGCTTTTCTGGTGGCGGCCTGGGTCTATCGGGATATCCCGGCAGAAGAACTCGAAGCCAGGTACACCACCCCTGCTTCCAGATTCCTCAACGTCGATGGTGTGCGCATCCATTACCGGGACGAGGGCAGCGGGCCGCCCCTCGTCCTCATCCATGCCAACTTCGGCAGCCTGCTGAGCTGGGACGGTTGGGTAGCTTCCCTCAAGGACCAGCACCGAATCCTGCGCTTTGACCTGACGGGCCACGGGCTCACGGGTCCGGACCCGTCGGGTGATTACAGCCTGGAACGCACCGTGCAGCTCACGGAGCGCTTTGTTGACGCGCTCGGCCTGACCCGTTTCGCCATCGGCGGCACGTCCCTTGGCGGCACCGTCGCGATGCACTATGCGGCGGCCCATCCGGAGCGGGTTGAGCGCCTGGTCCTGCTCAGTCCCGGCGCGCTCGAAGGGCGGAGCCAGCAGAAGGCTGGCCGCAGCGTCCCACCCATTGCCAACATCCTCAAGTACATCACGCCCCGTGCCCTGGCCGCCTACCTGCTGAAGAGTCGCTTCGGTGACCCCACCAAGGTGGACGACAAGCTCATCGACCAGTGGTACGAGATGTGGCTGCGCGAGGGCCAGCGCGCCGCTATTCTTGCCCGCCTGCGCACCTATTCGAGCGCTGATCTCGAGACAGTTACGGCGGCGGTCCGGGGGCCCACACTGATACTCTGGGGGGAGAAGAATCCCCAGGCACCGGTCGGGCAGGCAGAGGAGTTGCGCAAGATGCTGGTCAATGCCCCTGGCGTCCAGATCATTACCTATCCGGGCGTGGGACACATGGCTGCCGATGAGGCCGGCCCGGTTATCGCCAGGGACGTCCGCGCCTTTCTGGACACCGGGAACTAGGCAGACGTGCGGCTCTCCCAACCCTTGCCGGCCCCCCTGGCTCTGGTGCTGACCCTGCTGGTGTCGCTGACCAGCGGGCCGTTGTCTGCCCAGGTCACGCCAGCGCAGCCGAAGCCGACAACTCCGCCAGGGAAAGAGTCCTCAACCTGGAACGCCAGCACGATTCCCGCCCCTCTCCGGCCACCGACTGCCGATGGCTCACTCTCGCTCCGGGTGTACGGGTCCGCCCAGGACAGACTCCCGCCGGCTGATCCGCCCTGGCGGGGCGACGAGGGCTACGCGGTGGACGTCAGCGCAGTCATGGCCCGGTGCGCGGACGGCAGTCTGGTGATCACGGCGCTGGTCATCGGCGGTCAACTCACCCCGCTCGATAACCGCTGCCGATCCGCCAGTGGAAGCACGCCCGATGGGACTCCGCCAACTGACGTCCAGCGCTGGTCGCGGGCGGGTGTCACGGCTTGCTATGCTCTTCCCAGAACTATTCCCCAAGAAGAATCGTTGCCACAACCAGGAGGCCTCCCATGCACCGTCTCGTCCGTACTGTCCTCGTCGCCGGTCTGGTCGCCGCCTTTTCGGCTGGGGCGACCGCCGCCACCGCACCTGCGGATGCCATCAAGTACCGGAAAGCGGTTATGGCTGCCATGGCGGCCCACGTCAGCGCGTTTGTGCTGATCAACTTCGGCAAGGTCGACCAGCAGGAGTACCTCAAGTCCCATGCGAATGCGCTCGCCGATCTCGGCGCCCAGGGCAAGGTGTTGTTTCCGGCGGGGACGGATACAGGCGACACCAATGCGCTGCCGCTGATCTGGAAGGAACAGGAGCAGGAGCAGTTCAACAAACTGATCGCCCAGCTGGAAACGTCGTCCGCCAGGCTGCGGGATGCCGTGGCCGCCAATGACAAGCCCGGGGCGGCAGCTGCTTTCAAGTCGCTTAGCGAGTCCTGCAAGGGTTGTCACGATCGCTATCAGAAGAAGGATGACTGATTGACAGCCCCGGCACCGGGGCGCCGCCGCTGGTTAGCGGCCTTCGTGCTGCTCCTGACCAGTCTCGAGGTGCACGCGAACCTGGCGGCGCAGATCGAGCGGGGCCGCTACCTGGTACAGGCCGGTGGCTGCCTGACGTGCCACACGGCGGACCGGCCGGACGCCATTCCCCTGGCAGGCGGCAGGGCCTTGCTGACCCCTTTCGGCACCTTTTATGCACCGAACATCACCCCCGATCCGGTCACCGGCATCGGCGGCTGGACGGATGCGGATCTCGGCCGTGCTCTTCGGGAAGGAGTGGCGCCGGATGGCAGCAACTACTACCCCGTCTTTCCCTACCCCGCCTACACCGGCATCGAGGATGCGGATGTCACCGCTCTGGGGGCCTATCTCCGCAGCCTGAAACCCACACGCCAGCAGGCCAAGGAGCACGATCTGCCCTGGTACCTCTCCTCCCGCCTGGTGATGATGGGCTGGAATTTCTTCAACTTCAGTCCCGGGCGTTTTACCCCTGATCGCTCCCGGGACGCGGCCTGGAACCGGGGGGCCTACCTCGTCCGGCACCTGGGCCACTGCGGCGAGTGCCATACGCCGCGCAACCTGCTTGGTGGCCTCGACCACAGCCGCGACCTGGCGGGCAATCCCGCCGGGCCGGATGGCGAGAAGATTCCGGACCTCACCCAGAACCAGACCACCGGCATCGGCCAGTGGTCCGCAGACGACATCGCGTTCCTTCTGGAGACTGGCCTGCTGCCCGACGGGGACTTTGCGGGTTCGTCGATGAGCGCTGTCATTGAGGACAACACGGCCAGACTGACGCCCGGGGACCGGCAGGCCATCGCCACCTATCTCAAGGCGCTAAGTCCCCGCCTGCCATAAGCAGCTGCCGCTGCAGGGTGACGGGCGGCACGTTTCGTGGGTGTGGGCGCTGCTACATTGACGCGGCAAGACCCATAAATAAAAAGAACAATCACAAAGGCGAGATGGCCATCGTGCTTCCCCCGCGCCTGGCTCCCGTGAATTGCGCCCAGCTACAGTTCGGCATGTACGTGGCCGAGCTTGACCGGTCGTGGCTGCAGACGTCATTTCACGCCCACGGTTTCCTTATCAGCCAGAGCGAGCAGAGCGAGGAGCTACGGCGCCTCTGCAGTTACGTCTATGTGGATCCGGTGCTTTCCGAGTACCGGGACAGCGAGATGTTCTACACAGGGCTTACCGCCGAGGTAGAGGCTCTGTCTGCCTGCCACCCGCCGACAGCTCTCCCCTGGCAGCGGATGGAACTGCGGGCAGGATTTCTCTATCGGCGCGCGCTTGGTTCCGCCGTGCTCATGGCTCTGGCAGGCAGGCAGATCGGCTTTGAGGGTGCCTTTGTCCGGGCGCTGGCGCTGGCCGGACTGCTCCTGGACATCGGCAAAGTTGCCGTCCCCATCATGATTCTGGCGAAGACCACGCCCTTGAGCACCCATGAACAGGGCTTTGTTGAGCGCCACGTCCGACGCCTGCCCGCCGGGCCGGTCCTCTGGCAACCCATCCGTCAGGGCGACATCGTGCGGGTCCTCGAGTCCGGCACGATCCGTATTCCCCAGCGCCAGCTCGATGAAGCGCTGGGCGCCGCCGCCAACCTGGCCGCCTGAGGCGGGTCGAATCCGGGACGAATCCGGCCGCGAACGTCACGCGTGGTGCAGGAATCCGCTCCAGAGACTGGCATCGACCGCGCGGCCGAGGCGCTGGCGACGCTGCTCCGGCGCCGCCGCAACGTCCTCGCCCTGACCGGAGCGGGCTGCAGCACGGGCTCTGGCATTCCGGACTACCGGGACGTCGACGGGGGCTGGAAGCACGCCCGCCCGGTTCTTTACCCCGACTTCATCAGCAGACCGGAAGTGCGGCGTCGCTACTGGGCCCGCAGTGCGCTCGGCTGGCCCCGGTTCGCGACTGCCCGGCCAAATCCGGCCCACCAGGCTCTGGCAGAACTGGAGCGGCAGGGACTGCTGGCCGGGATCATCACGCAGAACGTGGACCGCCTCCATCAGCTTGCGGGGAGCCAGGCGGTCATCGATCTGCATGGCCGCCTGGACGTCGTGCGTTGTCTCGGCTGCAACGCACGCCTGCCCCGCACCGGCTGGCAGGCGGAACTCGACCGGGAGAATCCCGGCTGGAGCGCCACTTTGGCCGAACCGGCACCCGATGGCGACGCCGTGCCCGCCGCCGGGGACGACGCGAGCTTCCGGGTTCCGGACTGCCGGCTGTGCGCCGGAATCCTCAAGCCGGACGTGGTCTTCTACGGGGAGGCCGTCCCGGCCGCCGTGACGGGCAGCGCCGAGAGCAAGCTGGCGGCAGCGGACGCCCTGCTCGTGGTGGGCTCGTCCCTGATGGTCTACTCCGGATTCCGGCTGGTGCGGGCGGCAGTGGCAGCAGGCAAACCCGTCGTAGCCGTCAATCTGGGCCGCACCCGGGCCGACGACCTGCTGAGCTGCCACTGGCAGACAGACTGTGCGAGCACGCTGCAGGCGGTCCTGCACATGCTCGCTCCCTGAGGGTAGCCCCCATTGACACCAACTGGCGGCCTCGGTAAACAATGGCAGCGCATCACCCGCGCCCTGTGGTGCCGCCCGAGGCCATGCGCAAGAGCCGCATCTACATGCAGCTGGCCAGGCCCTGGG
>SHZI01000086.1 GCA_009692345.1 Gammaproteobacteria bacterium
CAACGCCGGTTGCCGGCAAACCCCCAACGAAGCGCCTGGTTCCCGCCCTCATGGCCCTGCTGTTTTTCGGGCCGCTGGCCGTCGCCATTGGCCTGTACTACCTGGGTGGCGACCAGTGGCGGCCTTCGGGATCCATAGCCCATGGCAAGCTCCTGGCAGAGCCCCGGGTGCTGCCAGCGGGCGGGTTTGATCTGCCTGACGGCACGACGGCAGACTTCACCGGCAAGTGGTCGCTGCTGTATGTGGGGCGCGGGGACTGCGATGACGCCTGCAAGGAAGCGTTGTACCGCACACGACAGGTGCGCCGCGCACTGGGCAAGGAGATGTCCCGCACCCAGCGCTTTTTTATCGCCACCGGCGGCACCCCAAACAGCGGCTTTCTGGCCGCCGATCACCCGGGCCTGCTCGTGCTGCCTGACGGACTGTCATCCAGGGACTCTGTGCTCGCCGCCCTCGGGGAGTTTGCCGAAGGCGACGTGTTTGTCGCTGATCCGCTGGGCAATCTGGTCCTGCGTTTTCCTGCGGGAACCGCGATGAAGGATATGCACGCAGACCTCAAGCTGCTGCTCAAGGCCTCGCAGATCGGATGAACTACGCCGCCTGGTACCGCCGTTGCCTGTGGACAGGCGCCTCGCTCGCCCTGGTTGTGATCGTGCTCGGCGCCTACGTGCGGCTGTCCGACGCGGGCCTGGGGTGCCCGGACTGGCCGGGTTGCTACGGTCACCTGGTGCTGCCCGGCGATCCGGAGATCCGGGCCGCGGCCCAGTCCGATTTTCCGCACCGGGAACTGGAGGCGGGCAAGGCCTGGCGGGAAATGGTGCACCGCTATGCGGCGACGACTCTCGGTCTGTCGATCCTGCTGGCCGCGCTGTTCGCCTGGCTGCATCGCCGTGCGCCGCGTCAGCCGGTTGCGGCACCGCTGGCGCTGCTCGGCGTGGTCGTGTTCCAGGGCATGCTCGGGATGTGGACCGTCACGTTGCTGCTGAAACCGCTGATCGTCCTGGGCCACCTGCTAGGCGGCCTGACGACCCTCGGGCTGCTCGCCTGGCTCCTGTTGGCAAACCGCCAGCGCAACCCGGATCGGCAGCCCCGGGAGTTCCGCTGGCCCGTGGTCGCGGCCTTGCTGGTGCTGATCGGCCAGATAGCGCTGGGCGGCTGGACCAGTTCCAACTACGCCGCGCTGGCTTGTCCTGATGTCCCGACCTGCCAGGGACAGTGGTGGCCTGCCGAAGCCAATTTCGCTGAAGGCTTCGTTCTGTGGCGAGGCCTCGGGGTCAACTACGAGTTCGGCGTGCTGGACGCTCCCGCCCGCGTCGCCATTCATTTCACCCACCGCCTTGGCGCGCTGCTGACCCTGGCGGTCCTCGTGAGTACCGCCTTGTGGGCCCGGCGCCGGTCGCCCACGCCGCGAGTGCGCAAGGCAACGACCCTGGTGATCGCCGCAGTGCTGCTTCAGGTGGCCATCGGCGTCGCCACCGTCTGGTTTGGCCTGCCGCTGCCCATCGCGACCGCGCACAATGGCGGCGCCGCGCTGCTGCTCCTCACGATGATCAATCTCCTGCATGTCACAGCCACCCGGGCGGCGCCGACGTTGGCACCCGCTCTGGCGACGGGGCGCTAGGTCGTGTCCCGCAGTGCCCTGGTGGTTGCCGGAGTGCTCTTTGCGCTGGGGGCCCTTATCTGGCTGCTGACGACCGACAGGGTGGTACCCGTGGAGCCCGGACCGGAACCCTCTGTCTCGTCTGGCACCGCCGCCCCTGACGCCATGGCTCCGGAACCGCCGACCAAGGCCCCCGGACGGCCGGTGCCGACCGGCGCACTCGACGGCCCCGTGCCCCGCGTCTCGACCCGCGCTGAACTGATCCAGACCCTCAACGCCCGGGGCCTGAACGGGGAGAAGCTGCTCAGTCGGTATGCCGAGTGGCGGGTAGCCCGGGGCTTCCTTGGTGCAGACCCGTTGTCAGGAACTACCGCAGAGAACGCCCCGGCACAGGTTTATGCGGCCATGGATCGTCCGACCCTGAAGGCCATGGCCGACTCGGGAGATCTCGGTGCCATCCAGGCCTATGCCGCCGGTAGCCTCCCGGGCGATCCGTTTACGGCGGTGGAGTACTACGGCCGGGCCAGCGAGCTGGGCTCGGCAGCCGCCATGGGCCAGATCGCTAACGTTCTTGCTGATATCGGCGGCCTGGAAATGGGCGACGTCATGAACGACCGCCCCTTCGCCGACAAGCTGCTGGCGCTTCGGGGGGGTGACCCGGACCGGGATCTGCGCCGGGACTCCGTCGCCTGGACTCTCGCGTCGATACGTCAGTACGGCCCCATCCTCGCCACGCCGGCCAGCATGGAACTGGTGGAGGGCCTCGGCCGGAGCACTGACAAGGAACTGCTCACCGCCATCTGTGGCCAGTCCCTGGCCATCCTCGCCAGTCTTAGTGCGGCCACGGCGGGGAGGGACTCAGGCTCACTGCCCCCGGTTTTCGTGACCGAGAGGAGTCTCTACAACCGCCTGCCCTGCCAGGACACGGCGGCGCCTGTTACCCAGCCCCGCGCCCTGGCGGCCTGCACCGCCAGCCCGGCGATCGGGAGCTACAACCAGCCGGTCGAACTGTGGATTTGCCCGGAGAGCTAAGCTGCTAGACTCCTCGGCCGCAATGGACGTCACGCGCATACTCGACCCGCTGAACGACGCCCAACGCGAAGCCGTCAGCGCTCCCCAGCAGCCCATGCTCGTCGTGGCGGGTGCAGGCAGCGGCAAGACCCGCGTACTCGTCCACCGGATCGCCTGGCTGATCCAGGTCGAGAACGTCTCCCCCCTCGGCATCATGGCGGTCACCTTTACCAACAAGGCGGCGGCTGAGATGCGCGGCCGGATCCAGGAACTCTTAGGAATGCCGGTCAATCACCTGTGGATAGGCACGTTCCACGGCCTGGCCCACCGTCTGCTCCGTCGCCACGCCCGGGAGGCCGGTTTGCCTGAGGGCTTTCAGATTCTCGACGCGGAAGACCAGCAGCGGCTGATCCGGCGTCTGCTGAAAAGCCTGGATCTGGACGAAACCACCTGGGTGCCCCGGGAAGTGCAGTGGTTCATCAATCACCACAAGGACGAAGGCAAGCGGGCCGCCCAGCTGACGGATGACGGGGACCAGACCCGTCGCCAGCTGATCCAGCTCTACAGGCTCTACCAGGAGAACTGCGAAAAGGGCGGGCTGGTGGACTTCGCGGAGCTGCTGCTGCGCGCTTACGAACTCTGGAAGAACAATCCGGAGCTCCTGGCCCAGTACCGGCGGCGGTTCCGGCACATCCTCGTTGACGAGTTTCAGGATACCAATGCCATCCAGTACGCCTGGTTGCGCCTGCTGACGGGTGATACCGGCGTGCCCTTCGTGGTTGGCGATGACGATCAGTCCATTTACCGCTGGCGGGGCGCACGCCAGGAGCACCTGCGGCGCTTCCAGAAGGATTTCCCCGGATCGCAGACGGTCAAGCTCGAGCAGAACTATCGCTCGACCAAGACCATCCTCAGTGCCGCCAACGCCATCATCGGCCACAACACCGGACGGCTGGGCAAGGAACTGTGGACGGCGGGTGGGGGAGGCACGCCGATCCGGCTGTATCGCGCCTACAACGAACGGGATGAGGCAGAGTTTGTCATTGGCCGGATCCAGGACTGGGTCCGGCAGGGCAACTCCCGCAGCGAGGTGGCCGTGCTCTACCGGTCCAATGCCCAGTCCCGGGTGTTTGAAGAAGTACTGCTGCGGGCCAGCCTGCCCTACCGGGTGTATGGCGGCCAGCGCTTCTTCGAGCGGGCCGAGATCAAGGACGCACTGGCCTACCTGCGCTTGCTGGCCAATCGGGACGACGAATCCGCCTTCGAGCGGGTAGTTAACGTGCCCACCCGGGGGATCGGCGCACGCTCCGTGGATACGATCCGCGAGTACAGCAAGGCCAACGCCCTGTCCATGTGGCGAGCGGCGCAGATCGTGTCTGCGGGTGAGGCCGGCAGCCGCGGGGGCAAGGCGGTGCAGGTGTTCCTGCACCTGATCGAGACCCTGGCCCGGGACACAGCAGGGCTCGCGCTCCACGAGCAGGTGGATCATGTCATCCAGCGCAGCGGCCTGATCGAGCACTACCGGAAGGAGCCCCGGGACCGGGCAGAAGCGCGGCTGGAAAACCTGGACGAGCTCGTCAGTGCCGCCCGCAGTTATGAACCGGACGACGGGGAAGACGCGCTGCCGCCAATGGTCGCTTTCCTCTCCCATGCGGCCCTCGAAGCCGGCGACGCCCAGGGTGACGCCTGGGACGACTGCGTCCAGCTCATGACGCTGCACTCGGCGAAAGGCCTCGAGTTTCCGGTGGTGTTCCTGACCGGCCTCGAAGACGGACTGTTTCCCCATCGCCGGTCGCTGAACGATGCGGAAGGTCTGGAAGAAGAACGGCGGCTTTGTTACGTGGGGGCCACCCGGGCCATGAGCGAGCTGTACCTGAGCCATGCCGAGCAACGCCGGCTGCATGGCAAGGACAGCTTTGGCCAGGCCTCGCGCTTCATCAGCGAGATCCCCGCAGAGCTGATCGAGGAGGTGCGGCCCCGGCTCAACGTCGCCCAGCCTTCTTACCGACGTGGGGGCTCCATCACTGAGGACCCGGCCTTTGGCGTGCGGCTGGGCCAACGGGTGAAGCACGGCAAGTTCGGCGAGGGTATCGTGCTCAGCTACGAAGGGGCCGGCGCCCACGCGCGGGTCCAGATCAATTTCGAGGACTCCGGGGCCAAGTGGCTGGTGATGTCCTACGCCAATCTGGAAGTGATGTGACCAAATGAAGATTCTTGTCCTTGGGGCAGGCCAGGTGGGTTCCACGGCGGCATATCACCTCGCCCGCGAGGAGTCCAACGAAGTCACCATCATCGACTCCAATCCCGCCGTCCTGCGGGAACTTCAGGACCGCCTGGACGTGCGCACCGTGCTGGGCCATGCCTCGTCACCGGCGGCACTGGAGCGAGCCGGTGCTGCTGATGCGGACATGGTGATCGCGCTGACCAACAGCGATGAAGTGAACATGATCGCCTGCCAGGTGGCCTACACGCTCTTCGGCACGAAGACCAAGATCGCCCGGGTGCGCTCAGCCGAGTATCTGAACACGCCCGGACTGTTCGGCACGGATCGCGTGCCCGTCGATCTCTGCATCAGCCCGGAGCAGCTGGTAACCAAATACATCGAGCAGCTGATCCGGTATCCCGGCGCCTTCCAGGTACTGGATTTCGCCGACGGCCGGGTGCGGCTGGTGGGCGTGCGGGCCAACCGGGACGGCCCGCTGGTGGGCCAGGAGATCCGGACCCTGCGGGATCATGTTCCCGGCATCGAGACCCGCATCGCCGCGATCTACCGGGACGGGCAGGAGATCATTCCGGACGGCAGCACCCGGCTGCTCGAGAATGATGAAGTCTTCTTCATCGCCGCCCGGCAGGACATCCGCACCGTAATGCGGGAGATGCGCAAGCTTGAGGACCCCGTGCGCCGGGTGTTCATCGCGGGTGGGGGCAACATTGGCTTACGGGTAGCCAAAGCCCTCGAAGGCACCAACCAGGTGAAGCTGATCGAGCGTTCCCGGGAGCGGGCCCGGGTCATCTCCGAGCGCCTGGCGAAAACCATCGTGCTGACCGGGGATGCTGCCGACGAGGAGCTGCTGCTCGAGGAAAACATCGACAGCTCGGACGTCTTCGTGGCGCTGACCAACGCCGAGGAGGTCAACATCCTGTCGGCCATGCTCGCGAAGCGCCTGGGCTGCAAGAAGGTGATGGCGCTCATCAACCGGCCCGCCTATGCCGAACTGGTGGAGGGGCCGCGCATCGACGTGGGCATATCGCCACCCCAGATCACCATCGGTGCGTTGCTGGCCTACGTCCGCCAGTCCGGCATGGTGCGCGTCCACACGCTGCGCCGGGGCCGGGCGGAAGCCATCGAGGCGATCGCCCGGGGCAATCGGGGCGATAACCGGGTGGTGGGCCGCAAGGTGGAGGAGATCCGGCTGCCCAAAGGCGCAACGATCAGCGTCATCGTGCGGGGCGAGGAGGTGCTTCAGGCGCACCACGATACGGTGGTCGAGGTGGAAGACCGCCTGATCCTGTTTGTGACCGACCGGCGCCAGATCCCGCAGGTCGAGCGGCTCTTCCGGGCCTGATCGCAACTCCGGCCCCCGGCACCCGACATGCATCTCCGAGTCGTCCAGCGCATTCTTGGCCTGTTGCTGATGCTCTACGGCGTGACCATGCTGCCCCCGGTCGCCGTGTCCGTGTACTTTGCCGACGGCCAGGCAACCGCGTTTATCGAAGCGCTGGCCATCACCTTCCTTGCAGGCCTGGTCGCCTGGCTCCCGGCACGCAACGATCGGCGCGAACTCCGCCTGCGCGACGGATTCCTGGTGGCGGCGGTGTTCTGGCTCGGACTGGGCAGTTTCGGCGCATTGCCACTGGTGCTCGCCCAGAACCCCGACATGTCGGTTACCGGCGCCGTATTTGAAGCCGTTTCGGGCCTGACGACGACGGGCGCTACCGTCCTTACCGGCCTCGATAGCCTGCCCAAGTCGATCCTCTATTACCGGGCACAGCTGCACTGGTTGGGCGGCATGGGCATCATCGTCCTGGCCGTGGCCATCCTGCCGATGCTCGGCGTCGGTGGCATGCAGCTCTACCGGGCCGAGACGCCCGGTCCCATGAAGGACAGCAAGCTCACGCCCCGCATCACCGAGACCGCGAAGGCGCTGTGGTTGATCTACGTGGGACTATCTGTCGCCTGCACAGTGGCCTACTGGCTTGCAGGCATGAGCATCTTCGACGCGGTTTGCCACAGTTTTGCGACCATGGCTACCGGTGGCTTCTCCACTCACGATGCCAGCATCGCCTGGTTCAACAGCCCGCTGATCGAGGCTATCGCCATCGTGTTCATGTTTCTGGCCGGGGCCAGTTTTTCGCTGCACTTCGTTGCGTGGCGGAGCCGCGGCCTGGGCGCCTACCTGCGGGACCCGGAGTTCCGCGCCTACTTCTGGATTCTTCTCGTCCTGAGTGTCGTCGGGGCCGCTTGCCTGGCCGTCACCGGACATTACGGCACGCTAGCCGATTCCGTCCGGCATTCGACCTTTCATTTCGTCTCCTTCATGACCAGCACTGGCTTCGTCGCCACCGGCTTTGACCAGTGGCCCGGTGCGCTACCACTCACATTGATTCTGGTGAGTTTTATCGGGGGCTGTGCGGGCTCCACCGGCGGTGGCATGAAAGTCGTGCGCTGGCTGCTGCTCTACAACCAGGGCGTGCGCGAAGTGAAACGACTCGTGCACCCGGCTGCCGAGATCCCGGTACGACTCGGTGACTCGGTAGTCCCCCAGCGGGTGATCGAGTCTGTGTGGGGCTTCTGCGTGGTGTACATAATGCTCTTTGGCGCGATGCTACTGATGCTGATCGCCAGCGGCGTCGATCAGGTGACGGCATTTTCTGCCCTCGCGACCTCCATCAACAACATGGGTCCCGGGCTGGGGAAAGTCGTGGCTGATTTCACCCAGGTGAACGACGTCGCCAAATGGGTGTGCATCTTCGCGATGCTCTTCGGCCGGCTGGAAGTCTTTACGCTGCTGGTCCTGTTCTCCCCAACCTTCTGGCGCTCCTGAAAAGGTACCGGACCTTAGTTGTTTGGTTTGTTTAGTTGTTGCAGATGCAACAACTAAACAAACCAAACAACTAAGGTCCGGTACCTTCCAGGTGGCAGGCGACGGTGCGGGAGGGGTCGCCAGCTGGCGACTTGAGCACTGGGGGCGTGCTGCGACAGACATCCATTACCTTTGGGCACCGGGTGTGGAACGGACATCCGGCCGGCGGGTTGCGGGGTGACCCCACGTCGCCCTTAAGCACGATCTGTTTGCGCCCCTGGTTGCCCACCTGGGGCACGGCCGACAACAGCGCCTCCGTGTAGGGATGCAACGGTTTGCGGAACAGCAGAGCGGCGGGCGCCAGCTCGACAAGCTTCCCCAGGTACATCACCCCGATCTGGTCGCTGACATGCTGGATCACAGCCAGGTCATGGGAGATAAAGAGAAAGGCAATGCCCCGCTCCCGCTGCAGCCGGGCGATGAGATTCAGGACCTGGGACTGGACGGAGACATCCAGGGCCGAGACGGGTTCGTCGGCCACGATGAACTGGGGATTGAGAGCCAGCGCGCGGGCAATGCCGACCCGCTGGCGCTGGCCGCCGGAGAACTCGTGGGGATAGCGGTTCGCCGCCAGCGGGCTCAAGCCCACGACATCCAGCAGTTCGGCCACCCGGGTGCTGCGTTCCGCAGCAGTCCCCACCCGATGAACATCCAGGGGCTCCCGGACGGTCTGGGCGACCGTCCGCCGCGGGCTCAATGAGCCATAGGGATCCTGGAATACCGCCTGCATCCGCCGGCGCCAGGGCAACAACTGGCGGCGGGTCAGGTGGGTGAGGTCCACGCCATCAAACCGGAT
>SHZI01000087.1 GCA_009692345.1 Gammaproteobacteria bacterium
CCGACCGGAACTTCCTGGGGGTTGAGGTTCATGAGCCCGGCGTCGGCCACTGCCTGCTCGCTGTTGAACAACTGGGGCTGACCAACGTCCGGGTCCTGATGCAGGACGCGCTGGAAGTCCTCAGGGACCGCCTGCCGGACCAGTCCCTCCTGGGGGTCCACCTCTACTTTCCCGACCCCTGGCACAAGAAGCGCCACCACAAGCGGCGGCTGGTACAGCCTGGATTCGTTGCCCTGCTCGCGGCCCGGCTGGCACCCGGCGGGTATTTCCACGCCGCGACGGACTGGCCGGACTATGCGGCACACATTCAGGCCATCCTCAGCGCGAGTCCGGCGTTTCAGCTGCTGGATACAGGCCCGTCCGGGGCGATCGGCGGCCGGCCCCGCACCCGCTTCGAGGCTCGGGGCCAGCGCCTGGGCCATCCGATCTGGGAGGCGGTATACCTGCGCAGTTAGTGAACATTACAGGTAGTTTTCCCCGGTACCCATCCGGGTCCAAAAGGTCTATAAAAATCCCATGAACGAACGGGCCCTTGCCATCGCCTTCGGCCTGCCGGAAATCGGCGCCTGGTTCCGCCTCGCCGAAGGCAAGACCTTTGAAGTGGTTGCCGTTGATGAGAAAGACCTTACCGTCGAGATCCAGCACTTCGACGGCACCGTTGAAGAACTGGATGTGGACAGCTGGCGGCAGATGAGCGTGGAGCCCGTTGAGGCGCCGGAAGACTGGTCCGGCTCCCTGGACGTGGACACACTGGACCTGCCGGAATCCGAAGAAAAGCACCAGGACTTTCCGGACCCGCTGAATTTCGTGGACGGCTACGACTCGTGAGAAATGGGGACCTGCCTCACCCAAATCTCACCGTTCTCTACCCAGCACTCCAGGGCGCGCAGCTTGCGGCCCGCGCAGGGTCCATACACGCACAACCCGGACTCCGGTTCGAAGAGCGCCCCATGGGACGCGCAGCGCAGTAGCGTCTGCCCGGGGACAAAAAACTCGTCGTCGGCCAGGTTGAGCGGGTGTTGCTTGTGGGGGCAAACGTTGGCGTAGGCCATCAGACGGCCAGACACCTGCACGAGAAGGCCGCGGAAGGGCCAGTCACCCTCGCCGATAAAAAACTCCCGGGCGCCCGGGTCGGCGAGGTCAGCCAGCCGGGCCACGATCCGGCCGGCTCCACTCGTCGACGCTGGCTCATCGACACTGCTCATCCAGACCTGCTCCTCCCGATTTGCTAAAGGGGGTCCTGCGCATCGAGCCGGTCCACCTGCCGCCGCAACAGCACGAGTACGAGGAGCCCGGGGATGGCCGTAAAGAACGTGACCGTGAAGAAGGTACTCCAGCCCACCGCGTCCACCAGGTAAGCCGCAGGCGGGCCGAGGAAGTTGCGCGCCACGCTGGCCAGCGCCGACAGCAGGGCGTACTGGAATGCGCTGAAGCGGGCATCGCAGAGCGCCATGAGAAAGGCCACAAAGGCCGCGGCACCCATGCCCCCGGCAAAGTTGTCGAAGCCCAGCGCGATCACCATCAGGAGGGTGCTCTTGCCGGTAGCCGCCAGCAGGGCGTAGAGGAGGTTGGTCAGCGCCTGGAGGATGCCGAAGATCAACAGCGAGCGGTAGAGGCCGAGCCGGGCCAGAAGCACACCGCCGGCGAAGGTGCCGAGCAGCGTCAGGATGATGACGACCGTCTTTGAGATCGCCCCGACTTCCAGCGCCGTGAACCCGACCCCCTTGATGAGGAAGGCGGTGACCAGTTTCAGCGCGAAGGCGTCGCCGAACTTGTAGAGGACGATCAGCCCCAGCAGTGACCAGGCGCCGGGACGGCTCAGGAACTCCCTCAGCGGGTCCACGACGGCGGCCACCAGCGTGCGGGGCGGCTGCGCGACCCGCTCGGGCTCGGGCGCCCACCAGGTCAGCAGGACGGTGGCGCCCATGAGGGCTGCCATCAGCAGGTAGGTGTTTCGCCAGCCAATGACGTCCGAAAAAATCAGCGCCAGTGCGCCCGCAATCCAGGTAGCCACCCGATAACCCACCTGGGTAGCGGTTGAGCCGACCCCCCGCTCCTCGGGTCGCAGGGTATCGGCCCGATAGGCATCGATCACGATGTCCTGGGTGGCGGAGAAAAAGGCGATGAGCAGGCCTATGGCTGCAACCGCATAGATGGCTTCGCTGGGCGCCTGCAGGCCGAGCAGGGCGATCAGCCCCGCGAGCACCACCTGCAAGACCAGCATCCAGCCGCGCCGTCGGCCCAGAAACGGCAGTGCGTAGCGATCGAGGATCGGCGCCCAGAGAAACTTGAAGGCATAGGGCGCGCCGATCAGGGTGAGCCAGCCGATCGTCTTGATGTCCATGTTCAGCGTGGCGAGCCACGCCTGCAGGGTGCTGTCCGAAAGGTTGTAGGGCAGGCCCGAGGCAAAGCCCAGGGTCAGTGCCGCGGCCACGCGCGGGTTGGCGATGAGATCGCGGATACGGGTGCGCGCCATGGCCTAGCGCAGGTCGCCCAGGTCAAGGTCGAAGTCGATGGAGAGCGGCGCGTGGTCCGAGAAGCGGTTCTCCTTGTGAATCGACGCGCGCCGGGCCGCGCCTTTCAGTCCCGGTGTGCCAATCTGGTAGTCAATCCGCCAACCGACGTTCCTGGCCCAGGCCTGGCCGCGGTTGGACCACCAGGTGTATTGGTCAGGCAACTCGTTGACCTCCCGGAAGGTGTCGGTGAATCCGGCCGGGCCAAACAGCTCGTCGAGCCAGGCCCGCTCTTCAGGCAAGAAGCCCGAGTTCTTCTGATTGCCACGCCAGTTTTTCAGATCGATTTCCTTGTGGGCGATGTTCCAGTCGCCACAGAGCAGGTACTGGCGCCCCGCATCGCTGAGCCTGGCCAAATGCCCCCTGAACTCCGTCATGAAGCGCACCTTGGCCTGCTGGCGCTCCGGGCTTGACGAGCCTGATGGCAGATACACCGAGACGATACTGAGGGGACCAAAGCGGGCCTCCAGATAGCGGCCCTCGGGATCGAACTCCGCAGAACCAAAGCCCCGCAGGATGGCATCGGGTTCCCGCCGGCTGAACAGGGCCACGCCACTGTAGCCCTTCCGTTCCGCAGGCTCGTAGTAGCAGTGCAGGTTGCGCGGGTGGAACAGCGGCGCCGTGATCTGGTCGACCTGGGCCCGCACTTCCTGGAGGCAGACGACGTCGGCGCGCTCCCGCGCCAGCCAGTCGAACAGGCCTTTGCGGGCAGCCGCACGGATGCCGTTCGCGTTGAGAGTAACGATGCGCATGGAAGAGTTGAGTGTACGATATCGCTCACTCAGGAGGATGACCCGCATGCGGGCGTACAAGCAGGACTTCATCGAGCTCGCCCTTCAGGTCGGCGTGCTCCGCTTCGGCCAGTTCAAGCTGAAGTCCGGGCGCAACAGCCCTTACTTCTTCAACTCTGGCCTGTTCAACACCGGCTTCGCTGCCGCCAAACTCGGGCGCACTTACGCCGCGGCGGTGGCGGAATCCGGCATTGGTTTCGACATGTTGTTCGGGCCAGCCTACAAGGGCATCCCCCTCGTGGCACTCACCGCGGCGGCGCTGGCGGAGCATCATGGCAGGGATCTGCCCTTCTGCTTCAACCGGAAGGAGGTCAAGGACCATGGCGAAGGCGGCGCCATCGTCGGGGCACCGGTGTCCGGGCGTGTGCTGATTCTGGACGACGTGATCACCGCCGGCACTGCCATCCGGGAGACCATCACCCTCATCCGGGAGGCGGGTGGGCAGAGTGGCGGCAAGGCCGGCGCGAAAGCCGCCGGGGTGGTGCTCGCCCTCGATCGTCAGGAGCGGGGCAACGGCGACCTGTCGGCTGTTCAGGAGCTGGAGCAGACCTTTGGGATTCCCGTCACCAGCATCATCCGGCTGGACGACCTCGTGGAGCATCTGGAGGGCAACTCGGCCCATCGGCAATTTCTGCCCCTGGTGCAGGACTATCGGGAGCGGTACGGAGTCGCCGCCTGACCAGCCTCCAAGGGCGCCAACTGCGATCCGGGTCACTGTTTCTGGTTAAATGAGAGCGGGATAATCTGCCCTCGGGCGGTCCTCCAGGGCTTGCCAAGCATGGATTCAGATATGGGGTTGTCGGACATCAGCAGGGCGTACCGGGGCAGTGGGCCACTGGCCATAGTGCTCCCAGTGCTGCTGGCTCTGCTGGCCTTGCAGCCGGCGGCGGCGGCCACCAAGAAATCCCGGCAGTCTGGTGCAACGACCGGCGAGGTCTATCGCTGGGTCGACAACGAAGGCGTCGTCCACTTCGGCGACCAGATTCCGTCTGAGTACGCTCCCATAGACCGCCAGGTACTCAATCAGTACGGCGTTCCCCTGCGCACCGAGCAGGGCGCCATAACGGAAGAGGAGCTCGCGGCGGAGAAGAAGGCAGCGGCCGAGAAGAAGGCCGCCCTGGTCGCTGCGCGCCGGGCCGAGGTGCTGCTGAGTACCTACCTGTCCGTCGAGGAGATCGAGGCGCTGCGCGACCGGCGCATGGAGCTGATCAACGGCCAGTTCTCCGTGACCAGGATCTATCTGCAGAGCCTCAAGGATCGCCTCACTCAGCTGCAGGCGGAAGCGGGAAACTTCAAACCCTACAGCACCGATCCGGAAACGGAGCCCATCGACGGCAAGCTCGCCAGGGAGCTCTCGGACCTTGCGGATTCGGTTGCGCTCTACGAGAAGGCCCTGCTGGAAACCCGCTCGCGCCAGAACCGGGTGCTCATGGCCTTCGACGCGGACATTGCCCGCTTCAAGGAACTGAAGGGCCTGTAGGAGCGCTGCTACAGGCCGGTGTGGCCGAAGCCACCGGCGCCCCTGTCGCTGGCCCCAAACTCCTCCACGACCTCGAAGCCCACCTGCACGACCGGGACAAACACCATCTGGGCCAGGCGCACGCCAGGCTCTAGCTCGAACGGCGCGGTTCCCCGGTTCCAGCAGGACACCATTAGCTGTCCCTGGTAGTCCGAGTCGATGAGTCCGACCAGATTGCCGAGGACGATCCCGTGCTTGTGGCCAAGACCCGACCGCGGGAGGATCACCGCAGCGAGACCCGGATCGGCAATGTGGATCGCCATGCCCGTGGGCACCAGCACTGTGTGGCCAGGCAGAACCGTTATGGCCGCGGCCACGCAGGCCCGCAGGTCGACGCCGGCTGAACCCGCCGTCGCGTAGTCAGGCAACGGAAACTCCTTGCCCAGGCGAGCGTCGAGTATCCGGAGTTGCACTCGTTGCATCACTCAGAGGCACCGGGTTTTAAACCCGGTACTTCTCGAGAGGCAGCGTAGCGGGCAGCGACGGTAGCGATGATCCTGCGCGCCAGGTCGCATTTGGCCATCCGGCAGAAAGACTCCTGTCCGTCCTGCCAGATAATGAGAACGCTGTTCTCGTCCTCGTCGAACCCGAGCTTTGCCCCAACCCGGTTGGCAACAATCATGTCCAGCCGCTTGCCCTGCAGCTTCTGGCGGGCATATTCCTCCAGGCGCTCGGTCTCGGCGGCGAAACCCACCGTAAACGGCGCTCCGGGTCGTGCGGCAATGGTCGCCAGCAGATCCGGTGACTTCACCATGTCCAGCGTGAGGCGGTCCGCGTGTTTCTTGATCTTCTGGAGCACCGGTTCCGGGCGATAGTCGGAAATCGCGGCAGCGCCAATGTAGATATCCGCATCGGCGATCCGGTCGAGAGTTGCCGCGCACATCTCACCGGCAGTCTCCACGTCGATACGCCGGACACCCCCGGGGGTCGGCAGGGCGACAGGACCGGCAACCAGCGTCACCCGGGCGCCCGCCTCGACAGCGGCACGCGCCACCGCAAAGCCCATCTTGCCGGAACTCCTGTTGCTGACGAAACGCACGGGGTCGATAGGCTCCCGCGTGGGCCCCGCAGTAACCAGCACCCTCAGGCCCTTCAGCTGGTCCTTCAGCAGTCCGGCGAGATCCCCCGCCGGCAGTTCGCTCAGGGCGGCAACGATATCCGCAGGTTCCACCATGCGGCCCGGGCCAACGTCGCCACAGGCCTGGCTGCCGGAGGCGGGACCGATGCAGCGCACCCCGCGGGACTCGAGCGTCAGCCGATTGGCCTGGGTTGCGGCATGGCGCCACATGGCCTGATTCATAGCGGGCGCCAGCACCACGGGCGCCGACGTCGCGAGGCAGATCGTGGTCAGAAGGTTGCCCGCTGCCCCGCTCGCGAGCTGGTACATGAGGTGAGCAGTGGCGGGGGCTATCAGCACGAGATCAGCCCAGCGCGCGAGTTCGATGTGGCCCATGGCCGCTTCGGCAGCGTCATCCCAGAGATCGGACCGCACCGGATGGCCGGAGACGGCCTGGAAGACGGTGGCAGCCACCATGCGCGTGGCACTGGGCGTCATCACCACACGCACCTCCGCGCCCGCATCCTGCAGGCGCCGGACGAGGTCGGGGCTTTTGTAGGCGGCAATGCCGCCCGTGACGCCGAGGACAACCCGCTGTTGGCTTAGAGCGCCCAAACGCTGCACCTTTCCTGGAAGGGGAAAAGCTTAGCGCAACACGCACCGGACAACCGTGCTTTGTCCCTGAAGCAGGCAGTTTCCCCGCTTGGTCAGTCCGGCGGGCATGCCCAGAATGGCGCCCGTGCCAGTCAATACCCTGAACACCCCGCCCCGGAAGTCCAGTCTCATCAAGGACTGGCCTGCGGCAGAACGGCCCAGGGAACGGCTTGTCCAGTCCGGACCCGGGCACCTGACCGACGCCGAAGTGCTCTCCATTCTGCTCGGCCGGGGGGTGGCCGGAGTGTCGGCCCTCGATCTGGCGCGGCAACTGCTCGCGCGCTTCGGCGGCATGCGCGGCGTGCTCAACGCGGGCCATGCGGAACTCGAGACCCTGCATGGCCTGGGCCCTGGCAAGTCCGCCACGCTCCGGGCGGCCCGGGAATGCTGTTGCCGCTACATGGGGGAAAAGCTGTCTCCGGGGAAGACCATCAGCTCCCCGGGGGACACCCAGGACTTCCTGCTCGCCAGGCTGCGGGACCGGCCCCACGAGGTCTTCTGCTGCCTGTTCCTGGACAATCGGCACCGGGTCCTGGCCTTCGAGGAGCTCTTCCAGGGCACCATCGACAGCACGACGGTCTACCCCCGGGAGGTCGTGCGGCAGGCCCTCCAGCGGAATGCGGCTGCCCTGATCCTGGCCCACAACCACCCTTCCGGGGTCCCTGAGCCCAGCGAGGCCGACCGGCTTATCACCCGCCGGATCCGGGATGCCCTGGAGCTGGTCGACGTGCGCCTGCTGGATCACTTCGTGGTCGGGGATGGCACTTGCGTGTCGCTCGCCAGCCGGGGGTTGCTGTAGCCCCTGCCTCGCTGGTATAAAGTGCGGCTACCGGAACGCCCGGCAACCAATAATCCAACACCCAACTCATTGAGCTCGAAGAGGTTTGCTATGTCACGGGTCTGTCAGGTCACCGGCAAGAAGCCGCTTTACGGCAACACCGTGTCCCACGCCAACAACAAGAAGCGCCGGCGGTTCCTGCCCAACCTGCACACGCACCGGTTCTGGCTGGAAGGCGAGAAGCGCTTCGTCACCCTGCGGGTTTCCAGCCACGGACTCCGCACCATCGACAAGCTTGGCCTCGAGAAGGTAATGGAAAACCTGCGCGAGTCTGGCGCCGCGGTGTAGGAGCGCCTTTAGGCGCGAACTTATCTTTTGTAGGACGAGACCATGGCCAAAAGCATCCGCGACAAGATCAAGCTGGTATCGACTGCCGATACCGGCCACTACTACACCACCACCAAGAACAAGCGCACCCATCCAGACAAGCTGGAAGCCAAGAAGTACGACCCGGTTGTGCGCAAGCACGTGGCGTACAAGGAAGCGAAGATCAAGTAGGAGCGCCTTTAGGCGCGATCCTCCAAGAAAAAACCCGCCTTCCGGCGGGTTTTTTTTGCGTCTTCACCGCGCAGTTCCCTGCGCGCCGCCTCAGGCCACCGCGTAACCCGGCGCTGGCAGGTACCCGCGCAGGCGGGCCGAGAATTCCTGGAGCGCCTCGATGCCACTGGCTTCGGCCCGGGTGCACCACTCGCGAAGCTGGCGGACCAGCAACTCGTTGCTCACGTTCGCGTGCTCCCAGACGGCAACCAGCTGCAGACGGAACTCGTGGACCGTGCGCAGAGCCTGGTTGTTGTCGAGCAGGGCAGCCAGACGGGCTCGAGCCGCGGCGTCCAGCAGTTGCGGCCGGCGGATCAGCAGCCGCGGCGACAAACGGCGCGCGGCGGCATCGACTTCCGCCTCACGACGGAACACCGGCAGGGTGACTTTGGCCGAGTAGTCCCGCAGCACGTGCATGCGGTTTACCAGCACAGCCTTCAGCGTTTCGATGTCCACCTGGCGCGGGGCCGGGGCGAACTGGGGCTCGGGCGCCACGCGCCGGACTTTGCACAGCCCCAAAGCCTT
>SHZI01000014.1 GCA_009692345.1 Gammaproteobacteria bacterium
ACGAAGGCAGCGGCGACATACATACCGTTGCTCAGCGGGTTCTCCAGCATGCCCAGGGAGGCATAGCCCACGAAGGCCACGCCCATACCGATCATCAGACCCTTCAGCCGGTCGATCTTGTCCAGCAGAATGCCAAAAACCACCGCCCAGGGGAGCGCAAAAGCCTGGATCACGATGTAGAAGAACGTGGCCTTCACCGTGGCCTCTGCAGGCGTCATGCCCTGAGCCATGCCTTCCTGCACCAGCCACAGCGTAAGAAACTGGCTGACGACGGCGAGATCGGCCCGGGACACGAAGGCGGCGGCGTAGCCCAGGGCGACCCGGGGCATGCGGGCGGCCGCCAGCCCCACCCTGAGAGTGGACAGCAGCGGCTCCCGCTCCTTGGACTTGGTCATCGCGCCGGGCTTGAGACCCCACAGCAGGACCAGGGCGAGCGTCACGCAGATTCCCGACAGGATCCAGTAGGTATAGCGCCCCGCCCAGACCGGGTCGATACCCCTCTCGATAAACATCTGCGGCAGACCGCCGACCAGCCGGGGCAGACTGGCGATGCCCACCCCGTTGAAGACGAAGACGGCGGCGATGGTCTTGGCCCGCGTCCGGTCCACCGTATAGTCGTTGGCCACCGACACCAACATGACCTGGATGCAGGCCACGCCGGAGGCGATAAAGAGCCGGAAAAAGATCAGTTCCCAGCGGACCGTCTCCAGGTCGCCGCTGGCCAGCGGGTACAGGCAGTAGCCGAGGGCGAGCAGCAGGAAGCCGGTAGCGAAGATGGGCGGTCGCCCCGCCCGATCCGAGAGAGCGCCGGCCACCCCCACCAGCAGGATGACCACAAACTCCTGCACCACCAGGAGGGTCCCGGTCAACGAGCCCTGCTCGTTGAGCGGGATCTTCAGGATCTCGTTGAACAGATAGGCCTGCATGATGCCGACCGAGTTCATCATGGCGATGCTGAAGAACGAGACGAAGAACAGCGTCCAGAGGTGCTGGCGCGAGACGTCCTCACGCATGACGATGGGGCCGACCTTATAGAGGCCAACCTCGCTCTCGGGATTCGAGTTGGAGTACGAAGATCCCTGAATGATGGGTGCAGCCATGTTCTGATGCTTCCAGCCCGGGGCGTCCCCGGACGCTGAGTGTGGCAAGGAGCGGTCTCCCAGACTAGGGGCAGCGCGGCTCTATCCGTCTGGTGATTGACCCGGCGGTTGACCCGCAACAACTAAAGAAACTAAGGTCCGGTACCTTTTTGCTGGTACCTTTTCGCGTACCTTTTCGCTGTTTTCACCTGTTTTTGGCCGCAAGGACCTCCCATGCGCTTCATCAAGCTGCTCCTCAAGATCAGCGGTGTACTCGTGCTGGTCGCCGGCCTGGGCACGGCCTATGTCCTGAACCGCGGGGGCGCCTTCCGGGCCATCGAGCCCCACTTTGCCGGCACCTGCGCGACGCTACCCCTGGACGCCAGCGCCGAAGACATGACCGTCGACCGGGAGCGAGGCCTGGTGTACATCTCCTACCTGGATCGCCAGAGCCTCGTTAAAGGAGAAGGCAAGGCCCCCGGCTCGGTACAGGGGACCATCATGCGGGTCGACCTCAACCGCAGCCCCCTGGTCCTGGAAGACGCCCTGCTCGACAGGCCCGCCCACCTCCGGACCCACGGCCTCAGCCTGTACATCGACGCGACGGGCAAGCGCAGCCTGTTCGTGATCAATCACCCGCTCAACCGCGGTACCGAACCGGAACTGGTCGAAGTGTTCGATGAGGTGGAGCCCGGGCAGTTCCGGCACCGGGAGACCTTCGCCAGCCCCCTCTTCAATTCGCCAAACGACATGGCCGCCGTCGGCCCCCGGCAGTTCTACGTGGCTAACGACAAGGTTCTGCAGGGCGGTCTCGCGGCCGGCCTGCAGCAGGTGGGCATTGGCGCCTCGCCCCTCACCTACTTCGACGGCACCACCGCGCGGGTGGTTGTGGACGACATCGCCTCCGGGGGCGGCATCAACGTCTCGGCGGACGGCAACACACTCTACGTGTCGGAGACCTCGGCCCAGCGCCTGCGGATACTGGAGCGCAACCCGGCAGACGGTTCCGTCACGGAGAAGGCCCGCATCCCTCTGCCGACCTCCCCCGACAACGTGGACGTGGCCGCCGACGGCAGCCTCTGGGTCACCGGCCACGCGAACACGCTCAAGCTGATCCAGCACTTCATCAACGGCTCGCCGGCGCCAACTCAGGTGCTGCGGGTCGTGCCGGACAGCGCCGGCGGCGCAGTGGAAGAGATTTACCTGAATGCCGGCGAACAGATCTCGGCAGGCAGCGTGGGTGTGACGTATGGCAAGAAGCTGCTGATCGGCTCGATCACAGCCCGGCAGATTCTGGTCTGCGAGCAGACGTAACGCCTGCAGGAGATTGTCTAGAGCAGGAGATTGTCGAAGATCGCGCCGGTCAGGAGCAGACCGAGCTGCACGATGGACGCGGCAAAAGTCCGCCAGGCCTGGGGCACTGTCGGCTGGAGCACCAGCCGCCAGCTGGCCAGCAGAAAGTACCCGCCGCCCAGCACGGCGCAGCTGAGGTAGATCCAGCTCATGCCGTACCAGAACGGGACCACGGAGAGCAGCACCAGAGCGATGGCATGGGCAAGGATCGTGCGGGTCGAGAGGCTGTCGCCCACCACCACCGGCAACATGGGCACGCCCGCGGCGGCGTAGTCCTTCTTGCAGGCAAAGGCCAGTGCCCAGAAGTGGGGCGGCGTCCAGAGAAACAGGACGACCGCAAGAATCAGCGGCGCGGGTTCGAGTTCAGCGCCCACAGCGGCGGCCCCCGCCATCACGGCAAAACTCCCGGCCAGGCCACCGATGACGATGTTGAGCCAGGTCCGCCGCTTCAGCCAGACGGTGTAGACCACCCCGTAGGTGAAGGCGCCGAGAAAGATGTAGATACCCGCCGTCACGTTGGTCGCCAGGGAAGCGGCGACTACCGAGAACAGCAGAACCAGAACTATGCCTACGTGCCAGGCGCCGGTCGCGGCAAAGCGCCCCGTCACGAAGGGGCGCTCCCGGGTGCGCTGCATGTCCCGGTCCAGATCCCTCTCCCACAGCTGGTTGAAGGCCCCGGCCGCCGCAGACGACAGCAAGGTGGCGCAACCCAGGACGAGCACCTGCCAGCCGGACAGGTCACCGCCGGGACTGCCCGGAGGGCTCACCGCAAGACCCGCCATGGCACAGGCCATGATGAGAAAACCCAGCCGCACCTTGGCGGTGTGATAAACGAGGCGGAGAGTCTCCAACGTCAGGACCCTTGCGGTGTGTGGGTGGTTGTCGGGAAGTGCGTGGTCGTCGGCCGGGGGCCGATCGGCGCGAAAGTGTAGCCCAGCGGCCTGGGGTAGCCCAGCGGCCTGGGGCCCAGCGGCCTGGGCCAGAGGTAGGCCAGAGGTACCGGGTTTGGCATCTGCCGGCCAGGTTGCCCGATGCCAAATCCGGCACCTCTCATGGTTATACGGGAAGGTTATACATGGATAACAACACCGTCGTTCCCTGGCGGCGCGGGGGCAGTTAGTTTCTCTTCAAGCCGAAAAGGAATCTCCCGTGTCCGCAGCCGCCAGCCTGGTTCTATCCGACATCGACACCAGCGCGCTCAATAGCCCGACGGTGCTGTTTGACGAGACTGAGACCCGCGAGCACGCCGTGGCTCATGGTAACAAGCTGTTTGCGGGCCTGTCGGCCTCCGACCGGGTGGCCTGGGCTCTCGAGCACCTGCCCGGCGAGCATGTCCTGACTTCCAGCTTCGGCATCCAGGCGGCGGTTCTGCTGCACCTCGTCACCCGCCACCGGCCGAACATTCCCGTGGTCTTCATCGACACGGGCTATCTGTTTCCGGAAACCTACCAGTTTGTCGATTCCCTGTCCGAGCGCCTCCAGCTGAACCTGAAGACCTACCGGAACCCCCAGAGCCCGGCCTGGCAGGAAGCCCGTTACGGCAAGCGCTGGCAGCAGGGTCTGGCTGGCATCGAAACCTACAATCGCGAGAACAAAGTGGAGCCCATGGAGAGCGCCCTGCGGGAGCTTAACGTGGGCAGCTGGTTTGCCGGCCTGCGCCGGTCCCAGTCTTCAAGCCGCGCCGCTGTGCCCTTCCTGAATGCCCAGGGCGTGGCCGGCAGCGAGCGGTGGAAAATCCATCCGATCGCCGACTGGACCGACCGGGATGTGTTCCGCTACCTGAAACAGAACGACCTGCCCTACCACCCGCTCTGGGAACAGGGCTATGTTTCGGTGGGGGACGTGCACACCACCAAGCCCCTCCATGCGGTGAAGACGGAAGAAGAAACCCGCTTCTTCGGCCTGAAGCGCGAGTGCGGCCTCCACGACATCGACTTGTCGGGACTGTAGGAGCGCCGACCGGCGGGATTTCCTGCCCGTGAGAATCGAGTCCGCGAGTCTCGAGCGGGAAGGAAATCCCGCCGGTCGGCGCTCCTACGCGGGCTCCTGCCCTTCTTCGCAGCCCGCCCTTAGCGGCAGCGCCTCCTCGTCGAATAACGCATCCACCTCCGCCTGGGTTGGCAACTGAGCAGCCTGGCGGGTCAGTTGCGGCGTGAGATGGGGCGCGAAGAGCGTCACGAACTCCACCATGTAGCGGCGCAGGACGGCGTCCCGCCGGAAGCCGAGCCAGGTGGTCACCCGGGGAAACAAGCCGGCCGCCGAGATCGCCGTCAGGTCCTTCTGGTCCTGGCACTCATAGGCCATGGGCGCCACGATGCCCACGCCCATGCCCATCCGCACGTAGGTCTTGATGATGTCTGCGTCCCGCGCGGTAAAGACCACGTTGGGCTCCAGGCCCTGCTCGGCGAAGGCCTTCTTGAGGGAGGATTCGCCGGTGGTGCCAAACACATAGGTCACCAGGGGGTAGCCCGCCAGCACGGCCAGCGTCAGCTTTTTGTTGCCGCCCGTCAGGGGATGACCGTTGGGGACCAGAATGATCCGGTCCCAGCGGAAGCAGGGCAGCAGCACGAGCCCGGGAAAGAGCTGGCGGGACCCGGTCGCAATGGCGAAATCCACCCGATTGGCAGCCACCAGTTCGGCAATCTGCTCCGACGTGCCCTGATGCAACTCCAGGTTGATCTTGGGGTAGCGCTCGCGAAAGGCCTTGATCACCTCCGGCAGCACCTGACGGGCCTGGGTGTGGGTCGTGGCAATCGACAGGGTGCCGTCCTGCTCGCCGGACAGGTCGCTGGCCAGACTGCGGATGTTCTCCGCTTCCCGCATGATCCGCCGGGCCCGACCGATAACGTCCCGGCCGGCAGGGGTAATGGCCGCCAGGCTCTTGCCTTTGCGGGTAAAGAGCTGCACGCCCAGCTCCTGCTCCAGGAGCTTCAGCTGCTTGCTGATCCCCGGCTGACTGGTATACAGGCGCTCGGCAGCCGCCGTGATATTCAGCCCGCTGTCGGCGATGGCGACGAGGTACTTGAGCTGTTGCAGGGTCATGGTTGCAGGTTATATAGCCACCGGTTACAAGACCCTGTCAATCCTCTATTTTTTTCCGGCGCGCCGGAGGGCTATGGTGGGGGCGCACGACCCTTAAGGTTCTCCCCCACCATGCAGTATCTCCCCATCTTTGCCGCTCTGACTGGCCAGCCGTGCCTGGTGGTGGGCGGCGGCAGCGTGGCGGAGCGCAAGGTGGCCCAGTTGCTGGCCGCGGGGGCGCGGGTCACGGTCAATGCCCCCGGGCTGTCCCCGGGCCTGGCTGCCGACGCCGCAGCCGGCCGGCTGGCAGTCGCCCTGCGGCCCTTCGATCCGGCGCTGCTTCCGCTGCAGCTGCTCGTGATTGCAGCGACCAGTGACCGGGCGGTCAACCACGCGGTGGCCGCCGCGGCCCGCAGCGCGCTCTGCCTCTGCAACGTAGTGGACGATCCCGAGGTCTCCACCTTCATCAGCCCGTCCATCGTGGACCGTTCACCCCTGCTGGTGGCCGTGTCGAGTGGGGGGCAGGCACCCGTCCTGGCCCGGCTCGTGCGCCAGCAACTCGAAACCTGGCTGCCCACAGGGCTCGGCGCGCTGGCCGCCTGGGCGGGCAGCTGGCGGGACCGCGTGAAGGCGAAGTTGCCGGACGTCACCGCCCGCCGACGTCTCTGGGAACAGGTCCTTCAAGGTGCACTCGAGGCCCGGCCGGGCCTGGCCCAGGACGTCATCGGCGGACGCCTGGCTGCGGCGGATGCCACGCTGGCCGCTGCCCTGGAGAAAGAGTCTCTGGGCGGGAGTCGCGCCACCGGGCCGGGAGAGGCCTGGCTGGTGGGTGCTGGTCCCGGTGCGCCGGAGTTGCTCACCCTGCGGGGCCTGTACCTGCTGCAGCACGCGGATGTGGTGCTCTACGACCGGCTGGTTGCCCCGGCGCTCCTCGCCTACGCCCGCCGGGATGCGGAACTGATCAACGTGGGCAAAACCGGCGGTGGCCCGTCCACCTCCCAGGCCGCCATCAACGCCCTCTTGATCGAGAAGGTGCAAGCCGGCCAGCGCGTCTGCCGGCTCAAGGGCGGTGATCCCTATGTCTTCGGCCGGGGCAGTGAAGAGGCCCTGGCACTGGCAGATGCCGGCCTCCCTTTTCAGGTCGTGCCGGGCATCACCGCCGCCAGCGGCTGCGGTGCCTACGCCGGCATTCCACTCACCCACCGGGACGCGGCCCATGCCGTCACCTTCGTCTCGGCCCACCTGGGCGCCGATCAGGAACCGGACTGGCAGCGGCTCGCTGCGCTGGGCCAGACGCTGGTGGTCTACATGGCCGGGCGCCGTGTGGCCGAGGTCTGCGCGGCGCTCCTGCAGCATGGCCGGCCGCTCGCAACGCCGGCCGCCGTCGTGATGGCGGGCACCACCGACCAGCAGGTCTGCGTGGCCGGGACGCTGGACGACCTCGCCGGCAAGCTCAGTGCCCTGGGTTTGGTCTCACCGGCCATCCTGTATGTGGGCGACGTGGTTGAACTGCGGGCCCGCCTCCACTGGTTCAGTCCCACTGCGCCCGGCGCAGCCTACAATGCGGAACGCCAAGGAGCACCGCCATGATTTACAACAACATCCTGGAAACGATCGGCCGCACGCCCGTCGTGCGCCTGAATCGCATCCCGCCCAAACACGTGGAAATGTACGTGAAGGTCGAGGCCTTCAATCCGGGCGGCTCGGTGAAGGACAGACTCGCTCTCGCGATCATCACGGACGCGGAGCGGCGGGGCACTCTCAAGCCGGGCCAGACCGTGGTGGAGGCCACCTCGGGCAATACGGGGATTGGACTCGCGATGGTGTGCGCTGCCCGGGGCTATCCCTTCGTGGCCACGATGGTGGAGACCTTTTCCATTGAACGACGAAAGATCATGCGGGCCTTCGGCGCCAAGGTCATCCTCACGCCCGCCGCCGAGCGCGGCTCCGGCATGGTGCGCCGGGCCGAGGAACTCGCCCGCAAGCACGGCTGGTTTCTCGCCAGACAGTTCGAGAATCCCGCCAACCCCGCGTATCACCGGCAAACCACCGGCCCGGAAATCCTGCAGGACTTCGCCGGCCGGCGCCTGGACTTCTGGGTGACCGGCTGGGGCACGGGCGGCACGCTCACCGGCGCCGGCGAGGTGCTCAAGGCCGGTCGCCCGGAAGTCCGCGTGGTTGTCACCGAACCGGCGGGCGCTTCCCTGCTCGCCGGGAAGGAGTGGAAGCCCCACAAGATCCAGGGCTGGACGCCCGACTTCCTGCCGGACGTACTCAACCCCCAGGTCTACGATGAACTGGTCACGGTCACGGATGACGAAGGCAAGGAAAATGCCCTGCGTCTCGCCCGGGAGGAAGGCATATTCGTCGGGCTGTCCGCGGGCGCGACGCTCGCGGCCGGACTGAAGGTCGCGGCAAAAGCACCCCCGGGCTCCTCCATCCTCGTGATGTTGCCGGACACCGGTGAGCGGTACCTGTCGAGCTTCCTCTTCCAGGAGGTGCCCGAGGGTTCCGACGACGAGTGGCTGGCAGCCATCGAGGCCGGCGGCAACGCCGGCTGAAGGCAAGCGATGCAGCAGACTTTCAGCCGGCTCGTCGCAGACCTCTGGTGCCTGCACTGGCCCGGTGGCCAGCAGGCCCCGGCGCCGGCGGCCGGGCTGCACCGCTCCGCCGTGTGCCTCTCGACCTGCCTGCGGCAACTCGCCTTCGGGCTGGGGGCGGACCCTGGCCAGACCCACCCTCCAGGGGGTGAACTCACCACGGGCCCGGCGGCCTATCGCCTGTTGCTCGAAGTAGCCTGCGGCCTGCGCAGCGCTGTGCCGGGGGAAACAAATGTCTTCGGCCAGTTCCGGCGGGCCACGGACCAGGCGGCCACGCTGCTCGAACCAGCGGTGTGGCAGCGCCTTAAGCCGCTCATCGAGGCCCTGCAGGCTGACACGCGCACCCTGCGGGCTGGCTATCTGCAGGGCGTTGCCGGTCAGTCCTATGGCAGCCTGGTGCGGGCCCTGCTGGCGCCCCGGCGGGATGCCCGCGTGCTGTTCGTTGGCACGGGGGAACTCACGCGCTCGATGTTGCCCCTCTTCAGAACCTTCGCTGTGGGTGTCTGGAACCATCGCCACGGGTCGCCCCTGGCGGATGTCTGCCGCTGGTTTGCAACCGACGAAGCCGCCGACGCCGGCGACTGGGCCACGGACATTGTGCTCACCACGCCCCGGGATCCGGACCACGACCAGGCCTGGTCTGCGCGCCTGGGTTCGCGGGCCCTGCGCGGGTTGGTCCACCTGGGACGGCGGCGCAGTGATGGACCACTACTGTCCCGGAACCCGCAGTCCCAGCTCACCGCTAGTTTCGACCTGGATGATGTGTTTGCGCTGGCCAGTGCGCGGGACCAGTACCGCGGGTCCCAGCTGACGGCGGCGGCGCTGGCCTGCACAGCACTGGTCGACCGCCGGCTGGAAGATGGCTGCCCGCGAGCCGCTCTTCCTGGCCTCGCTCGCCTGCGCGCCTGAAGCCAGGCCGGCCCAGAACATGACCCGACTTCGACTCGGCACCCGGGGGTCGCTGCTGGCAACGGCGCAGAGCCGGCTGGTCGCGACAGCCCTGCAGCGGCTGCACCCGCAGCTCACTGTGGAGCTGGTCCCGGTGAGCACCCGGGGTGACCGGAATCTGGATACGCCGTTGCAGGATGTGCAGGACCCGGATTTTTTCTCCGCAGAACTCGACGAGGCCCTGCTGGCCGGCGCCGTGGATTTCTGCGTGCACTCGCTGAAGGATCTGCCTCCGGCCAGGCCCCCGGGTCTCGTCACGGCCGCGCTGCCGCTCCGGGAAAACTCCCGGGACGTCATCCTGTGGCGTGGGGATGTGCCCGCGCGCCTGGCCGCCGGTGAGCTCATCCGGGTGGGTTCGTCATCGCCCCGGCGCCAGGGCAACGTGCTGGATTTCCTGGCCTACGGACTGCCCGCCAACCGGCGACCGCCCGACATCGAACTCCTGCCGGTGCGCGGGGCGGTGGACGTGCGGCTCGCCAGACTGGCCTGCCCCCGGGCTGACGCGGGTGCAGTGGATGGCCTCGTGCTGGCCCTTGCCGGACTGGCCCGGCTGTGGAACGACGTCGACGGCCGCGCCGCGCTGCAGCCCTTACTGCAAGACCTGCGCTGGATGGTGCTGCCGCTGAGCAAATGTCCGGCTGCCCCGGGCCAGGGCGTGCTGGCGGTGGAATGCCGGGTCGGTGATGCGGGCGTGGGCGGGCTGCTGCGCGGACTGCACGATCCGGAGACGGCGGAGCTGGTGGCGCTGGAAGAGTTGGCCGTCGGGAGCACCGACCGGAGTGACCGGCCCGCTCTTGGGGTGACCGCGATCCGGCATGGGGAGCTGGGGCCGGTCTGCTTTGTGCGCGGGGCCGTTGCCGGGGGCGTGATTGAGAGACTGGACTGGAACAGGCCGGCGGCGCCCCGGGGTGCGCTTGGGTTCGATGGTATCGCCTGGCAGCGCCTGTGCACCCGGCAAGCGGCGACGCCACGGCCGCAGCTCGGAGGACTGGGCGTGAAGGCGGCGGTGTTTGCGGCTTACTGGCACGCGGTGCAGGATCAGACGCTGCCGGCCGGTGCCCGCCTGTGGGTGAGCGGCGTGGAAAGCTGGCGGCAGCTGGCGGCCCGGGGCCTGTGGGTCGAAGGCTGCGGCGATAACCTGGGCTTTGCCGACGTCCGGGCCACGCTCGAATGCCCGGTGCTGGGCCTGCCACCCCTGCGGGACTGGACGGCGCTCACCTCAAGCTGGGCCGTGCCCGGCTGGCAGGACTCGGGCGTGGGCCAGGTCTGGTCCACCTACGACATTCTGCCGCCCGGGGACGAGTCCCAGCTGCGGGTTGTGCGGGAGGCCGCTGCACAGGCCACGCACTTCTACTGGAGCAGTCCGGAACAGTTCCACGCCCTCCGCGAGGCCTTGCCGGCCAGTGCCCGGCACGCCTGCGGCGCGGGGAAAACCCTGCGGGCGCTGCGGGCCGCCGGCACCGATGCGCAGCCCTTCCCCAACGGCCGGGAGTGGCACCGGTGGCTGCAGTGACCGACCGCCCCGTCCGCCTGCGGCGCAACCGGGACAACCGGCATATCCGGGAACTCACCCGGGCCGTGCGCCTGCATCGGGAACAGTTCATTCAGCCGCTGTTCGTGGTGGAAGGTCTGGCAGCGCGGGAGGCCGTACCCGGCCTGCGGGACGTCTACCGGGAAACGCCGGCTAGCCTGTTGCGCCAGATTGAAAGCGATCTTGAGAGTGGCATCAGCAAATTTCTGCTGTTCGGCGTTCCCGGGACCAGGGTGGAACCGACCCGGGACCTGTTCATTTCCCACACCTTTACCAGCGCCCGACTGGCAGACATCAGGAGCCGCTTTGGCGACGCCGTGTGGGTGGCTGCGGATGTCTGCCTGTGCTCCTACACCACCCACGGCCACTGCGGCATCCTGACGGATAGCCGGGACCATGTAGACAACGACGTGACGGTGGCAGCGCTGGCCCGGGCGGCACTGGAGTTCGCCCACGCGGGGGCAGACTGTATTGCCCCCAGCGACATGCAGGACGGCCGGGTAGCAGCGATCCGCGCCAGCCTGGACGGTGCGGGCTTCGAGCGCCGGGCGCTCATGAGTTACGCCGCCAAATTCCATTCCGCGTTCTACGGACCGTTCCGGGTGGCCGCGAACTCAGCGCCGGACAGGGCCAATACGCTGAAAGATCGCGCGAGCTACCAGATCGATCCGGGCCGGCCGGACGATGCGCTGCTGGCTGCCCGGCGGGACGCCGCCGAGGGTGCGGACATCCTGATGGTCAAGCCAGGCCTCCCTTATCTCGACGTCCTCGCCCGGCTGTCTGCTGCCATTCCCCTGCCCTGGGCCGTGTACCAGACCAGCGGTGAACAGGCGGGCATCGACGTGCTGGCCGCGCAGAACCTGGCGGACCCGGTGCGCGCCCAGCTGGAAACCTGGACGGCCTTCGCCCGGGCCGGCGCGCAGATGATCATCAGTTACGCGGCGCGCCGCGCGGCCCTGTATCTGGATCAGCAGGGAACTCAGGAGTGAGCCGGTCGGCGGAGCTTTTCGCCCGGGCGGCAGCCGTAACCCCCGGTGGCGTGCATTCGCCGGTCCGGGCCTTTCGCCGCGTCGGGGGCACTCCCGTGTTCATCCGCTCGGCCCAGGGCAGCCAGCTGGAAGACGTGGATGGCCGGCGCTACGTGGATTTCTGCATGGCCTTCGGCCCGCTGATTCTGGGTCATGCCCACCCGACAGTGATGCAGGCCGTGAACGAGGCAGTGAGTCGCGGCTGGAGTTACGGCGCTGCTGAGTCCGGCTCCCTGGAACTGGCAGAACTCATTACCGGCAGGCTGCCCTGGGTCGAACGCCTGCGCTTCGTCAATTCCGGAACGGAGGCCGTGATGTCGGCGCTGCGGCTGGCACGGGCGGCGACCGGCCGGACCGTGATCCTGAAGTTCGCGGGCTGCTACCACGGGCACGTGGACTCGATGCTCATCCGGGCGGGTTCCGGACTGGCGGCTGCCGGGGTTGGTGGCGTGGCGGACAGCGCCGGCATCACTCCAGGTGTCGCTGCTGACACGGTCGTGCTGCCCCTGGACGACAACGCTGCCCTGGAGCGGCTGTTTACCGCCCGGGGTAGCGAGCTGGCGGCCGCCATCATCGAGCCGCTGCCAGCCAACTACGGCCTGCTGCCTCAGCGCCAGGAATTTCTCGACGCCCTGGCCTGGCAGTGCCAGCAGCACGGCGCGCTGCTGATCTTCGACGAAGTGATTACCGGCTTTCGCACGGCCTTCGGCGGCATGGCGGAAATCACGGGCATCCGTCCCGACCTGGTCACCTACGGGAAGATCGTCGGTGGCGGCTTTCCGGTGGGCGCCTTCGGCGGCCGGCGCGACGTGCTCGAACTGGTCGCACCCCTCGGTCCGGTCTATCAGGCGGGGACGCTGTCGGCGAACCCGGTGGCGATGGCGGCCGGCCTGGCCACGCTCCGCCAGCTGACCGACGGCACGGCCTACCTGGCGCTGGAAGAGAGCGGGCGGTTGCTGGACGAGCTGCTCCGCGGTATCCCCGGACTGCGCCTGCAGCGCTTCGGCTCCCTGTTCTGGCTGGTGCTGGATGACATGCCAGCCCCCGCCCCGATGCGCTCCCCGGCCGGCCTCTCCGAGCGCGCCGTCGCCCGCTTCGGCCCATTCTTCCACGCGCTGCTGGCCGCCGGTATCTACCTGCCGCCCAGCCCCTACGAAGTGGGCTTCCTCTCCACCGCCCACACCGTCGAAGACCTCAAGAAACTTGCATCGACGGTTCACGCCACCGTACGAAAGGTACCGGACCTTAGTTATTAGGTTTCTTTAGTTGTTGCCCGTGCGCGTTACGACGTCCACGCTCGCAACGCCAACCGTGCCACCCAGCTTCACGACACTGCCCTTCGCCACGAGCCGCTCGCCCTGGGCCGGCGCGAGAAAGTTCACGTGCGGGCTGATGGACACCACGGCCCGCCCGCTGATCACTCCGCCGTGGAAGTAACCCTTGAACTGGAGCGGGTCGTCCCGCCGGCCGATCGACAAGTGCACCCGCCCCGGCTCTGCCAGCACCACCTCAATGCCGGCAGCCCCGTCGCACCACCCGCCAGAGCGAGAACACGGGCAGCAAGTTGGGCTGAGGTCTCGTCGTTGCTCACAAGGGTGCGCCGCTACTCGGCGAAGAGGTCCTGCCAGCGCGTGGTAACCGTCTCGCTCTGGCCGGTGCGATTGTCCCTGCTCTCGAACTGAAAGCCGTCCTTGGTCATGCGAACCGTGTTCTCCACATCCGGCTTGCCGATCAAGGAAGCGAGCGGCTTGCAGTCAACCTCTACCTGCTCCGATGCATCCGCAGAGAGCACGGCCATGAGCGCCACGAAGTAGTCGCGACTGATGAAGGCACCCGCAGGTGCTTCGCCCCGGGTCTTCACCTGAATCGATCGAGTCTCACCAGTCTCGGCATCGGCTGGAATGGCGCAAAGCTCGAACTCCTCGAAGATCATTTGACCAGCCGCGATCTTCACCAGAGGCCCGGCGAGTTCTTGCTGCCAGGGCTCGGCAGCCGCGGCGGCCCCTGAGAACAGCGCCATGATCAGCATTCGGACGACGAAGGACCGCATCGATAACTTCCCCTACACTCGCTTTGCTCACCATCGCCGTTACGCCGCTGCCAACCCCAACCAGTCCGCCAGCAGCAGGTTCGCGAGAGCCAGCTCCCGTCCACAACAAAGATAACAGCATTGGCCCTTGCAGTACTGGCCAGTAGGCCTCCCCCTGCCGCCCGCTGCGCCAGGCAATGGGCAGGTTGCAGGCAAACTGGGTGCCGTGGGCCAGGCCAAAGGTCAGGACCAGCAGCGCTCTCTGCCCGGGCTCAGGAAACAGCGCGAGGTTGAACAACAGCAGAACCGCCAGGAACGCCAGGGTCAGGTTCACCCCCCCAAGAAACGGCAGTGAGACTGTGACCAACCAGAGTAGGACATGCCGGTGGTCCACAGGGGATAGGCCAGGCGCGGATCATTGGGGCCATAAGCCTGTTCCAGCAGCGCCACGGCAGCAGCCAGCACATCACGTTCCTTCACCAGCATTGAGGCGAGCCTTGACCGAGCGTTACCTTTTGGACTTTACGCTTTCCGGGATACTCTCTGCACCGTCTCAAAGCTAGCCTGGCGCGCTGCAGAAACCTCTGACATTTAACGATAAAGACCCTCCCTGATGAAATTCCGATTACCTACCAACGGCCTGAGCAGCAACAGGCTGATCTTGCTGGTCGCCCTGTTTCTCGCGGCCAGCGGCAACCTGACGTTTTTTGCCAATATCCTGCATACCTACCCGCTCTTCAGCTATAACGCCGCCTACCTGGGCTCATTAGTGGTGTCGTTGGTTGCGATCAATGCACTCATTCTCGCGTTGCTCTGTTTCGGGCGCCTGACCAAACCGGTCCTGATTCTCTTTCTGCTGCTCTCATCTCTGGCTGCCTATTTCATGGATAGCTACAGCATTGTGATCAGCGATGAAATGTTGCAAAACGCCGCGCAAACCAATGCAGCAGAAACCCTGGACCTGATGACTGGGAAACTCCTGGTCTATTTCATTTTTCTCGGTCTTCTGCCGGCCATCGCCATTGCCAGAATCCCCCTCCGCTGGCGGGGTTGGCTGCCCGAGATGACGGCCCGTGCCGGCTTGATCGGCATCCTTACTGTCGTCACCGTCGCTGTCGTCATGACCTTCAGCAGCTTTTACGCCTCGTTTCTCCGCGAACACAAGGCTCTGCGCAGCTATGCCAATCCAGCCTATTTCATCTACTCGGCGATCAAATATGCCAAGCAGAGCCTCTCAACGAAGAGCAATCAGGCCTTAGCCGTGATGGGGGCCGATGCGCAGATTCCGAGCACTGACCAGGGGCGCGAACTGATCATCCTCGTTGTCGGCGAGACGGCACGGGCAGACCGCTTCGGCATTAACGGTTATAGCCGTGAAACCACGCCGCAGCTGCGCGAAGCCAAGGTTGTCAGCTTTTCCAACTTCTGGGCTTGCGGCACCTCGACGGCAACTTCCGTCCCGTGCATGTTTTCCATGTCCGGCATGGAAACGTTTGACCTGAAAACAGCCACCTCCCAGGAGAATCTGCTCGATGTGCTGGAACATGCCAAGGTCAACGTCATCTGGCTGGATAACAATTCGGACTCAAAAGGGGTGGCCATCCGCGCGCCCTACCAGAACCTCAGATCGCCCGAATTCAATTCGGTATGCGATACCGAATGTCGTGACGAAGGCATGCTGCCGCCGCTACAGGATTACATCGACAGCCACCCCAGCGGCGATATCTTCATCGTCCTTCACCAGATGGGCAACCACGGGCCAGCCTATTTCAAGCGCTATCCACCAGGCTACGAGAAGTTCCGCCCGGTTTGCCAGAGCAACGACCTCAGTCAGTGCAGCAATGAAGAGATTGGCAACGCCTACGACAACGCCATCCTTTACACCGACCACTTTCTTGGCAAGACCATCGAATTGCTCACGCGAAACGACCACAACTTCGAGACGGCACTCTTCTACGTCAGCGACCATGGCGAATCGCTGGGTGAAAACGGGGTCTATCTGCATGGTTTGCCACGCGCCATCGCCCCCGATAATCAATTGCATGTGCCTGCGGTCATTTGGCTCGGCAGTGGCTTCGACGATGTGGATCTGCCGGCCCTGCGCAAAACAAGCAGCACGCACTTTACGCACGACAATCTGGTTCACACCATCCTGGGCTTCATGGAAATCAAAACCAAACTCTACCGCCCTGCACTGGACATCCTCGACGGCACCAAAAAGCCGGAGTAATTGCCTCATTAGCTGTTGGCCGGATTCGGGAATTGATCGCGGCGTAAAACCACCCTGACCACCCCGGCAGATGCACCTGCCGATTCCTTCCGGGTTGGCGGATAATTCGCCGATGCCCCGCCACCGCATTTACGCCATCGTCTTCATCGAAGGCTTCTGCTCGCTCGGCGCCGAAATTATCGCGCTGCGCCGACTGGTACCCCACATCGGCAGTTCGATTGCGGAACGCTTGGCCCGGACGAAGCCACCCGCATCGCTGCCCACTTCGCCGCCGTCGGCCTGCCGGGCGAGGTTGCGGCGCTGGGCCTGAACTGCACCGGGGCCGCCCTGGTGGCGCATATGCTCCACGACAAGAAGATGGACGCGGGAACCCTGCCGTTTGTGCTGCTGCACGGGATCGGGGAGCCGTTTCTGGCGAAGGATGTGGATTTAGCTGAGGTCGCAGCGTTTCTGGATGGGGAACTGCGCCGCTAGCCGAAGATGGCGATCGACTGCATGCCAACGGCCACTGCCTGGCCGCGGATGTTCCAGATCGCCATGTCCTGGCTGGAGCAGCCTTGTTCAGCATAGTTGCCTTTGGCTTGCAGCAGGAACCAGCCGTCGTCGGTCGTGGGCAGCGGGGTAAGCAGGTTGATCAGCCAGGTCATCGAACTGATCGGCGCGGCGCCGGTCTGGCCCGTGGATAGCTTTCCGCAAACAAGCGTTTTATGCTGTGGAAAGATCGGTTTCCTTGTGTGGAGGCGGCGGCGTATGAACGCAACATTTTGGGCACACCTAAGTCTCTTAGTCAGAACCACGATGATAGGAGCAATTTGGGCCGGCACACCGATGCACGCGACCGCTCAGGAGATCCAGTTACCACGCCGAGGTATCAATCTTCTGGAAAATAGTCACCTAGCTGGGATAACCGCTTGGGAAACAACGGCGGGGGGGAGTTACGATCCGACATTATCGTTCGCTAATGACGGAAGCGGCTCTTACCGACTGTTTCTTCCTTACCCCGCTACCGGCTATGGACAGCTTATATCAAGGCTTGTTCCTATGATGAATAGCAAGCCATATTTGTTTGCGCTAAGAATGCGAAGCTTGAATGGTCCGAGTTACGTAACGATCGGTGTCGCCGAATACAACGCAAACAAAACCTACCTTCGGCAAAAGCTCGGATTGCGTTGGGGGTCATCTCAGGACCTGATTTGGGAGGAGGCTGTATATGAGTATCAACCAAGTGTGGATGCGGCTTACGTAAAAGTGAGCATAAGCAAGATGGAGAATGCGCAGGTTGACGCAAGTGTTTGGATCGACGATCTATTCTTCGCCCAATCGCCTCTCGGCTTTATGTCGCCACCAGCCGCGAAGAAGAAATTCGATGGGAATGCCACGCGCGTTGACGAGCTTGGAAACATAAGCATATTCCGGAACGGGGATTGGGTTCCATTCTTTCCAATCTGCGTATATGCGGATTCTGGAAGAAGTATGACGGTATATTCTGACCAAGGTTGGAATTGCAGCATGGCAAATAACACGGCGTCTGGCATTGCCGCGGCGAAAGCGGCAGTTTCGGCATTTAATCCGTATGGCATGATGTCGGCATTGGAGATTGATCAGTACGCAACGCGAGGTCTCCAAGAGTATGGAAATATTGCTTTACTTAAGAGCCGTATTGATCAGGTGTTGCAGGCGAATCTGGGCGATAACTTTTTATTCTATTATTGGGATAACGAACAAAACTGGGCTGAGTGGGATATGCCTAAGCAAGTCGCTGCAGCAGTATTCGAGAAAGACAGGGGGCGGAACGGAATAAGGGGGCGCCCCATTTACATGCTCCAAGGAAATTATGGATTAGCACGTACATTCTCGAAAGCGGGCCTTATGGACTTAGTAGGGACGTATTTCCTAGGTGACGAGGGGACAGGTGGAGTTGGCGGCGGTAAAGATGGCGTGATAGTACTTAATCACGTCGAGGGGCAGGAATCGCCGTTTTCCATAGCGCAGTTTAATGATGTTAATGGCGGCGGGGAAATGCGCGCGCGTATTTATAGGTCAATAATTCTTGGTGCAAAGGGGTTTGGCTTTTGGCGGGATTGTTACTCGAGTTCCTGCCTCGCCACGTCGGCCAATAAACTGGTTCCGATTGATCAAAAGCTTTGGTGGGGCGATATCCCAAACTTGCGCCGCGAAATTGATCAACTCCTCCCATTGATCAGACAGCCGCACTGGACGGCATGGCGTGCCGAAATACTAAATTCGGCTAGTGTTTATGTTGGGACGCGCGATCTAGATAATATCGGTTATTTGGTTCTAGCAAATGCAGCGCAAGACGCAAAAAATGTGCAAGTCACGGTATCTGGGCTGAACTACACTGCTGTGACTGCGCAGGACTACTTTACCGGGCGTACAGTGGCGGCGATTGAGAATGGAACGTTTAGTTTGGAGTTGCCGGGCTCGGCAATAGGCCAGGGTACAATGGTCCTCCGATTGTTGGATAGCCTGGGTGGAACCGTAAGTTCACCATCGCCTCCGGCGGATGTCCGCGTTGAGTAAAGCCGTTGAGGTCGAGGGCGGCATATTAGTAAGCCCGCAGATTGAATCAAGGACCTCATCGGCGAACGCTTGACGGTAACCATACCGCTGGATCTGGTCAGTCAACTGCCCCAAGGCGCTGGAGGTGATCGACCTCCTGATTGCCACGCAACTTGGCGAACAAGGCCGGTTTTACTTGCAAGGAAGCGGCCCACCGGCGCGGTTAAGCGGGAGCAGCGCTTAATAGCGCTCGACCTGAACGTCCATCTGCAGTGCATAGGCGATTCAAAGCACCTGCGGATAGCACGCGCGGAGCGGGTGGTGCCCAGAAACCACCGCTACCAGGAAACCGCGCGCTCCAGTCGTCGGCAACGCGGCCCGGCCGGTCTCCACCAGCACCGCCTGCTGCGTCTCGAGGGGCGCCAGAATCTTCCCAATGACCAGCGGGTCCTCAAGGCAGGCGAGCACCCGCCACCTGGCCCCCGCAGCCTTCGCAGCCTTCGCAGCCTGCGCAGCTCGTCAGGTCCAGCTTGTAACGCCCGCTTCAAGCGTTGCGCCCAGGTCATCGCGCGATGACGCTCGGCGGGTGTCCGGGGGTCGGCGGCCTTCGCGCCGCTCCCCCGCCCCGCCGGTGTGACCGCGGCCCGCCAGCGGCTGTGTGGCGCGAACACCCCGTGGGTGGTGCCATCCCGGTACGGCGTGTTTTCCCCGGCGACATATTCTGCAATTCATTTATAGCAGGTCGCTGTGTTGCCCAGTTTGACGCCGTTCCTTTCTACTATGACGACGACCACCTGTCCGACGAAGGAGCGCGATATCTCGTCGACCAGCTTCTGGTGAAGATCAACGCCCGGTAGCTTTTGGCCGCCGGCCAGTGCATAGCTAACCACAAACAAAAACACCGTCGCTTATCGAGTGTGATCACTCGGACAGAGCGGCGCGTGTCCGAAGCAATGCAACGTCGCTCCCCCGTCACGCCAATGTGCGACGGGCGCGGCGTCGTTCATTTCCAGTAGTTGTTGGCCGCGGCGATCGTCGCAAATTCCAGGGCCACGGTCTGAGTGATCGCAATCAGCATGGATGCGTCCTCCGTGTAGACGGATCGCAGGCGTTCGCGGACGGTGGCATCGGGTTGCGTTGTCTTGATGATCAGCCGCGCCATCTTCACGGCGAGTTGACGGCCTTCCTCGGGCGTCTTGGTGATCAGTGTGTTACCGGGAACCAAGTGGACGACTGCGGGACTCTCTGCGGGGTTCATGTAGACCTCCTGTTGACGGATGGTGCTCGGGCCTCACTGCGGCGTTCCGGGCATCAGGCCCCTGTGTCGGTTCGTGCGGAGCATACGCGATTCAAAGCACCTCCGGATAGCACGCGCGGAGCGGGTGATGCCCAGAAACCACCGCTACCAGGAAACCGCGCGCTAGAGCACCGGCTGGTCTACCTCGTGAGCAACGAGCGGATCTCGCACCTGCAGTGCCGTTACCACTACTAGCCAGGCACCTACCGGCGCCGCACGAGCCACCACACGATGATACCCAGTGCCCCCACGGTCACCACCATCCCGTAAGCCAGAAACATCCCGGTGGAAAAGCCCAGCGCGATGCCCCTGGTGATGTTGAGCACCGCGTGCCACAGCACCGCCACAAAGATACTGCGAGTCCGCTCCCAGAGAAATGTCAGCCAGACCGACGCCGCAAGAATCCCGAGCCCAAAACCGAAAAACTGGGGCAGGCCGAACTCCGGCCGGCCCAGAAAGAACGGCAGGTGCCACAGCCACCACACCGGAAAGAGCAGCAGCGTGGCTGGCAGGGTGCGGAACCGCTCCAGCATCTTCGGCAGCAGGTACCCCCGCCAGCCGGGCTCCTCGCCCAGGCTCTGGAGCAGCGCGGCGACCAGCACGAGATCCAGCCCGGCGTGCAGGGTGCTGAGCCGGCCCGTGGCCAGGGCGTCCAGCGACGGGGGCGAGCCGGTCTGCACCGTGACCAGCACCACAGCCAGCAGAAGAAAGGCCACGGGCGAGAGCACCGTGAGGGCCAGAGCGCCGCGGCCCACGCGCCAGTGGGTCAGGTTCTGCCAGAAGGCCGCAATCCCGGCGGCCCCTTCGGTGCGGCGGATCACGACATAGGCCGCAATGAACGGGCCAAAGGCCCCGACGGCCTCCCAGGCGTCCGGCAGGCCGAGGTCCACCAGACCCCGCTTCTGGAGCAGCAGCGGCAGGATCGTGACCCAGGTCCACAGGTAGGCGATACCGATGTAAGCCAGCAGCGGGCGCTTCTCCATCCAGCGAGGCTAACCGGGAATGGGAGCAGCGTCACGCTCCCTCTGCGGCTGGCGGGAAACAGGCATCTACGGCCGCAGCCACCGGGTCAAGGCCCGCAACGGCGTGACTGTGCTCAAGGGACTCGTGACCTTCCTGGATGCAAACAGGGTGAGGGTCACGAGCATCGCCGGCCAATATTCCCTTCGATGACGAGACCATCATCGACAGCGATGGGCTCCTGAACCTCAAGAAGGTGCCCCGCTCCATGGTCGTGATCGGCTTTCCGGCGCTGGCTTCCACTTCTGCCGAACAGGGCCGGCTCGCTGCCTGCCACGCGTTCTCGACCCACGAGGAAAGTGCGCCGGAGTTCTATCCCCTCGGCATCTATGCGGTCCCGGAAATCAGCATCGTCGGCAAGACCGAACAACAGCTGCGCGAGGCTGGCGTGGCGCGCCTGCGGGAAACCGCCCGGGTCCGGATCCAGGGCGTGCAGGAGGGCAGGCGGTGCTGGCCCACGGCGGGACGCTCGAGTACTTCGTGGGCGCCGTGTTCAACTACCCCACCTTCGCCGAGGCCTGCAAAATTGCCGCCCTCGACGCCTGGAATCGCGTGCGGGCGCAGGAGCGCCTAAAGGCGCTCCTGCGCCCGGCAACAATCCCCTATCATGGCGGCCCGTTCCGCCTGCCAGGGATTGCCCAATGCGCCTGCTGAAACGCCTGCTTTTCGGTGTGATCGGGGGCCTGCTGGCCGTCACTCTTCTTGGCCTGCTGGGGCTCTTTATCGTCCAGCCCACGCTGACCACGCGGCTGGCCGGTCTCGTTTTCGGTGGCGAACAGGGCCCCCACCAGCCGATCGCCGGCGGCAACGTGCCACCACTGGTGGTGGCTGCAGAAAGCGAGCGGACGATTCCCGCCGAGGCGCTCGACAAGGCCGTCGCCTGGGGCGGCACGCTGGAGTCCCACGCCTTGCTGATCTGGCAGGGCGGCGCACTGCAACTCGAGCACTACTACCCCGGCCACGACGCTGAGTCCATCACGGCCACCCAGTCCATGCACAAGTCGGTACTGGGCATGCTCGTCGGTATCGCCATCGAACAGGGGCTGATCAAGTCTGTGGACGATACCGCGGCCACCTACATCACGGAGTGGGCAGGGGACGAGCGCAGCAAGATCACCATCCGCCAGATGCTGCAGCAGGCGAGCGGGATCGATTTTCCGGGCTTCACGGGCCTGGTCCAGATGACTCTGGGTGGCGACGTCGCGCCCTACACCTTCAGCCGGGGTAGCAGCGAGCCGGGCGGCAAGACCTTTGAGTACAACAACATCAATCCGGAGGTGCTGGGCATCCTCATCCAGCGGGTCAGCGGCATGCCCTACAGCCAGTACCTGGAAGAAAACCTCTGGCAGTACGTCAGCGAGGCCAGCGGCAAGGTGCTGATCGACTCGGAGAAGCACGGCATCCCCATCACCTTCTGCTGTCTCGATGCCCCGCCCCGCAGCTGGCTGCGCGTCGGGCTGCTGCACCTGACCGGTGGCCAGGTGGGCGACCGGCAGGTCGTGCCGGCCCAGTGGCTGCGGGACATGGTCACGCCCTCTCCCGCCAACCCCAACTATGGCTACTTCACCTGGCTGGGCACGACTTTCGAAAAGGTCCGCAAGTACAACTCGAAATCGGCGGCAGCCGCCTTCCACTCCGAGCCCTTTGCAGCGCCGGACCTGGTCTACTTCGACGGCTTCGGTGGGCAGCGGGTCTACATCGTGCCGTCGAAACAGCTCGTCATCGTGCACACGGGCCCGCTGCGCCAGGACTGGGACGACGCCATCCTGCCCAACCTCATCCTGCGGGCCATGCCGTAAGCCGGCGGGCGCGCCCATCGTCCGTCCATGCAGCACACCAGACTCCGCGGGATTTCTTTCATGCTGGTGGCAGTCGCCTGCTTCGCCGGCATGGACGCCGTCCTGAAGATCTTCTCGGTTGACTACCCGCCCCTGCAGGTCGGGGCACTCCGGGGTGCTGCGTCGCTGCCTTTCGTGCTGGCGACCGTGGCGCTGACCAATCGCTGGCGGGATCTGAAGGTGGTGCGCTGGGAACTCCACGTGCTCCGGGGCGTGCTGGCCCTCAGCATGCTCTGGGGCTTCGTCGCCGCGGTGAGCGTCATGTCCCTGGCGGACACCTATGCGATTTTCTTCGTGGCCCCACTGATCGTCACCGCACTCGCTGTCCCGCTGCTGAAGGAACACGTGGACCTGGGCCGATGGCTCGCCATCGCGGTCGGCCTGTCCGGCGTGCTGTGGATGCTCAATCCCGGTGGCTCGAGTTTCACCCTCTACGGTGCGGCTGGCGCCCTCGCCTCCGCGGTGGCCTATGCCGCCGCTTCGATCTCGGTACGGGTGATGACGCGCACGGAAAGCACCCTGTCCCTGGTGTTCTGGTTTCTCGTGCTGCTAACCCTCTTCGCGGGACTGCTGGCGCTGCCGAACTGGGTGCCGATCCGTGACGAACACTGGCCCTGGCTGGGCCTGCTTGGCGTGCTGGGCGCCCTCGGGCAGCACTTCGTGACGGAGGCCTTCAGGCTTGCACCGGCGTCTGTCATCGCACCTTTCGAGTACACGGCGATGCTCTGGGCCGTCGGCATCGACTGGGTGTTCTGGGATACCTGGCCCGAGAGCCGGATCTGGCTGGGGGCCGCGCTCGTCGTCGCCTGCGGCCTCTACCTGCTCTGGCGCGAGCAGCAACAACACCGGGACATTGCAGCGGCAGGAGTCGTGGATACGCCGGTGCCGTGATATGCCAGAATCGTGCCTGAAGTCCAACCGCCTCTCAGGAGATCAGCCTTGAGCACCAGGAACACCAAAGCACCCGCCATCAGCATCGGCATCAGCACCAGCGAGCGCGCGAAGATCGCGGCGGGGCTCTCGGGACTGCTGGCCGACAGCTACACGCTGTACCTGATGACCCACAACTTTCACTGGAACGTCACCGGGCCCCACTTCAACAGCCTGCACCTGATGTTCATGACCCAGTACACCGAGCAGTGGACCGCGCTCGACCTCATTGCCGAACGGATTCGTGCGCTGGGCCATCCCGCCCCGGGCACCTACCGGGAGTACGTCAAACTGGCCTCGATCAAGGAGGTGGCAGGCGTCCCGGCTGCGACGGACATGGTCCGCCACCTCGTCGCCGCCCAGGAGTCGACGGCCCGGACGGCGCGGGACCTGTTCAAGATAGTGTCTGCGGCGAACGATCAGCCGACGGCTGATCTGCTGACCCAGCGGCTGGACGTGCACGAGAAAACGGCGTGGATGCTCCGGAGCCTGCTGGAGGCCTGAGCAACTCAGTCATCTGGGCATCCTTTTCCTGCCACAGCTGCTGGACCCAGGCCTGAAACGCTGCCCGCACCGCCGGATCAGCGGCGTAATCCGCGTTGATGAGATGCCGGGGTATGGGCAACAGGCGGGCCCGGACGATAACCCGCCGCATTCTGCCCTGGAGGAACTGCCAGAAGGTGGGGGCACCGTCGGGATAGCAGATGGTGACGTCAAGCAGGGCCTGAAACTTGTCCCCCATGGCGTTGAGGGCCAGCGCCATGCCGCCGGCCTTCGGCTTGAGCAGGTGTACATAGGGCGACTGCTGCCCCGCGTGTTTGGCGGCCGTAAACCGGGTGCCTTCCAGAAAGTTCATCACACTGGTCGGCATCAGCGCGAACTTCTCGCAGGCCCGCCGGGTGGTGTCCTGATCCTTGCCCCGCATCTCCGGGTGCTTCTTCAGGTACTCCTCGCTGTGCCGGCGCATGAACGGAAAGTCCAGTGCCCACCAGGCCAGACCCATGACGGGCACCCAGATGAGCTGCTGCTTGAGGAAAAACTTGAGCAGCGGAATCCGGTTGTTCAGCAGGTTCTGCAGCACCAGGATGTCCACCCAGGACTGATGATTGCAGCTCACCAGGTACCAGCTGCCCCGCTGGAGCCCGTCAAAGCCCGCCACGTCCCAGGTGCAGCGCTGGGTCAGGGCCATCCAGGCACTGTTGCAGGTAATCCAGGCCCCGGCGATGAACAGCAGCACCCGGTCCAGGGTCCGGCGCAGGACCGGCACCGGGATCAGCAGCTTCAGCAGGGCAAAGACCAGCAGGATCGGCACCCAGACGAGTATGTTCACCGCCAGTAACAGTGCGGCGATAGCGCCGGTCAACACCGGCCGGCTTCCCGCAGAACACCCATGGTCTCGTAGTAGTCCTTGAACTCCATGGGAAATCAGGCTTTCCTGCGGTCGGCCCGCCCCAGTCTACGCCGCGACCCGCTGAGCGGCGCGGACCCCCGGGGAAAACTATCCGCGTTGCCCGGGCGGCCCGGCAGTATCATGGAGGCCTGCCAGTTCGGCAGCGGCCCCCCGGAGCACTTCCCTTAAGCATGGCGACCCTGCAACAGCTGCAATTGCGGAAGCGCGAGCTGGAAGAAAAGCTGCACGCCGGAGACCTGTCGGTGGAACCGGCCCTGGAACTCATGGACCGGGCGATTTCGGCCCGCACCCTGAAGGTGAAGCACAGCCGTCAGCGGCTGGATGCCACGAAGCAGGCGGTCGCCGCGGGCATGAACAAGGACGAAGCCCGGCGTATCGACACCCGGGCAATGGCCAAGAAGCTGGCCGCGATCCGCGCCAAGGCGCAGCTGAACCGGTTCTAGCAAACCGCCGGCCGAGGCTCAGTTCCCAAGCAGCCTCAGGAACTCATTCCTGGTCTGGGGGTGCGACCGGAAGTTGCCCAGCATGCAGGAGGTGGTCATCGTCGAGTTCTGCTTTTCCACGCCCCGCATCATCATGCACATGTGCTGGGCCTCGATCACCACGCCGACGCCCTTGCCACCGATCGCTGACTGCACGCACTCGGCGATCTGCTTGGTGAGCACCTCCTGGATCTGCAGGCGGCGCGCGTAGAAATCCACGATCCGGGCAATCTTCGACAGGCCCAGCACCTTGCCGTTGGGCAGGTAGGCCACGTTGCACTTGCCGATGAACGGCAGCATGTGGTGCTCGCACATGGAGTACATCTCGATGTTGCGGACGATCACCATCTCGTCCGTGTCACTGGTGAACACGGCTTCGTTGATCAGCTCGCTGATGTCCTGCCGGTACCCGCGGGTCAGGAAGTAGAAGGCCTTGGCCGCGCGCTCGGGGGTCTTCACCAGACCCTCCCGCTGCACGTTCTCACCCAGCAGGGTGATGATGTCCCGGAAACGGTCAGTCATTGTGTCGATGGCACGCTTCTCGTCGTGCTCGGACACCGGAAGTTTCATGAGAGGATGATGGGGCACTGGGCCGGCTCCTGAATGATCTTGTTACGGAGTTTAGAGGAACCGGGCCAGCCCGCGGATGGTGGGCGCTTCAAAGACCCGGATCAGCGGCACTTCGACCCCCAGACGGTCCCGGATGCGGGCCACCAGCCGGGTGGCCAGCAGGGAGTGCCCGCCGAGCAGGAAGAAGTCCTCGTCCAGACCCACGGACTCCCGCTGCAAAAGGCGCTGCCAGAGATCCTGGAGAGTGGCGTGGATGTGGTCGGCAGGAGCGGCTTGGCCCGCGACCGGGTCTTCCCCATCGTCGCTGAGACGCTCCTCAAAGGAAGACCCGGTCGCGGGCCAAGCCCGTCCCGAACGTGCCAGAGCGTGGCGGTCGACCTTGCCATTCGGGAGCCTGGGCAAATCTTTGCAGAGAATGAAGCGCGCGGGAATCAGCGCGGCAGGCAGCAGCGGCGCAAGGTGGGCACGAAGTAACCGGACCGTGGGAGCCGGCTCGCCCGAAAGGGAGGTGTAGTACGCGACCAGTACCGGCTCACCGCTGGGATCCGGAGGGGCCAGCACCACCGCCTCACTGAGCGCCGGCAGGCTGCGCAGGGCAGCCTCGATGTCACCGGGCTCGATGCGGATGCCGGCGATCTTCAACCGCTCGTCGACGCGGCCCACAAAGACCAGGTTGCCATCGGGCAGGTAACGGGCGCGATCACCCGTGTGGAAGCGGCGCGGGCGGGTCAGGGACGGCCAGTATCCCGGGGTCACGTGACTACTCTCGATAACCAGCTCCCCGACAAGCGCCGCCGGGGCCCCCGCTTCATCGACCAGTTCCAGGGTGAGCCCGCCCACCGGCCGGCCGATGGGCAGCTGCTGGCCGTAGGGACGCGTGGCGTGCCCGGCCAACCACTGGGTGACAGCGGTGGCTTCGGTCAGCCCGTAGCCGTTGACGAAACGGGCGCCCGGGCGAAAACGCGCACGGAAGAGTTCGAAATCGGCGCGCCGGGCCACCTCGCCACCCAGGACCACCAGTCTCACTCGCGACAGATCCTGCCGACAGGCCACACGGCCGCCGAACAGATAGCGATACACCGTCGGCGTCCCGTGGAGCACGGTCAGGCCCCGGTCAGCCACACGATCCAGCAGCGTTTCCCGGTCGAGGCCGCGCACATCCAGCGGACAGACCGCGGCGCCGGTCAGCAAGGCACCGAAGATGTCCTGCACCGCCGCGTCATAGCCGCTGGTGGAGAACAGGCTCAGCCGATCGTCCGGCGTGAGACCCAGGTTGGCGGCCCACGCGCGGATAAAGTGCAGCACGTTCCGGTGGGTCTGGGGCACGCCCTTCGGCGTACCGGTGCTGCCGGAGGTGTAGAGCAGGTAAGCCAGGGGGTCGGGCGCCACGGTGGGGAAAGACGGCGAGTCACCGCTGGCCGGCAACTCCTCCCGGGCAAGCGCCAGGAGTCCCGCAGGCGGTGGCACGGGTGCGGAGCGGTCCGTCACCAGCACCCGCAGGCCCGCATCGCGGCTGACTGATGCCAGTCGGGCAGCGGGTGCCAGGAGATCCAGGGGCACGTAGACGCCGCCTGCCTGGAGCACGCCGAGCATTCCCGCCACCTGGCCGGCACCCTGACCGAACCACAGGCCCACGCGCTCCCCAGGCTGGAGGCCTCGGTTGATCAGTGCAGTGGCGATGGCCCTCGCCTCCCGGGCGAGCTGGGCATAGGTCCAGTCAATCGCCAGGCAACCCCCGGTGGCGGGTGCGCTCACGGCCAGGGCGTCGGGACGCCGGGCAACCTGCGCCGCAAAGGCTGCGGGCAGGCTCAGTTCCGTCGCCAGGGGAACGACGGAGCGGAGAATCTCCGGCTCCCCGGGCGAGAACGGCAACGCTGTCAGGCGGGCCTCCGGCGCTGCCACCAGCGCCGCCAGGAGCCCGGCATAGTCATCCAGCAGGCGTGCCATCGACGCCGGCAGAAACAGGTCGGTGCTGTACTCGATGCTCACCGCGAGTCCCGCTGCCGTCTCGGCCAGGGAGACGCTCAGCTCGAACTTGGCCGTGTGGCGTGGAATCGGGAGAGGCCGCACCTTCAGACCCTCCAGCCCCAGTGGCGGGTGGGGCTCGCTGTGCAGGTTGAAGAGCACCTGGAAGAGTGGCGTGCGGCTGGTACTGCGGGGCGGTTGCAGGGTTTCCACGAGCAGCTCAAAGGGCACCTCCGCATGTTCGAAGGCCGCGAGCGTCATGGCCCGCACCCGGCCCAGCAATTCCCGCACCGTCGGGTTGCCAGTGAGGCTCGTCCGCAGCACCAGCGTGTTGACGAAAAAGCCGACCAGACCCTCCAGCTCAGTCCGGGGCCGGCCGGCAATGGGCGTGCCGACCACCACGTCTTCGGTGCCCGCGTAGCGCGCGAGCAGGAGGTCGAAAGCGGTCAGCAGGACGACGAACACGGTGCAGCCCTCCGCCCGGGCCCGCGCGGTGACCGCCGACTGCAGCGCCGGAGGCAACGTCCGGGCAAGCCGCGCGCCCTTGCCTGAGGCGACCGCAGGGCGCGGGCGGTCCGTCGGCAGATCGATGCAGGGCTGCAGGTCCCGGAGCTGGGTTTGCCAGTACGCCAGTTGCCGGGCGAGTTCACCACCGGCCAGCGACCGACGCTGCTCCCGGGCGTAGCCGACGTAGTCCATGGCCAGGTCGGGCAGCAGGACCGGCTTGCCCCGGCGGGCAGCAGCGTAGTGCAGCGCCAGTTCCCGGCTGAGCACACCAAGAGACCAGCCGTCCGCCAGGATGTGGTGGATGACGATGAGCAGGGTGTGAACCTCTGGCGTCTGCTCGATCAGTACAGCGCGGATCAGGGGCCCGCGGGACAACTGCAGGGGTGCGGTGGCCAGGGCCGTTAACTGCGCCGGCAAAGCGCTGGCGCCAGCAACAATCTCCAGGGGCCACCCGCGGGCCGCGCCGATCACCTGCAGGGGCTCGCCGTCCTGGTCGCGGAAGTGCGTACGCAGACTGCTGTGGCGCGCCGCCAGCTCGTCCAGGGCCCGCTGCAACGCCTGGCGCTCCAGCGGACCCTGCAGTTCAAAGGCCCAGGCCAGGTGGTACGCAGAGTTGCCGGGAGCCAGCCGGTCCAGAAACCACAGGCGCTGCTGGACGAGCGACACCGGTGCGGTGGTGGCCTGCAGGAGCGGCTGCAGGAGCGGCGACCGCCGTGATCCTTCTACGACAGCGCCGACCCGGCCCCGCTCCGGCATCGTCGCCGCGAGACCCCGCACGGTCGGCGTCTCGAACAGATTACGGAGTGACACGTCTGCCTGCAGGTCCCCGCGAATCCGGGCGACCAGCCGGGTGGCCAGCAGCGAGTGACCGCCCCGGCCAAAGAAGTCATCGTCGAGTCCCACCGGGGCGCCCAGGAGTTCGCCGAAAAGGTTGCCCAGGGCCGTCTCGAGCGCGGTGGCAGGAGCGCCGACCGGCGGAACTCCATTATTGTTCGCGCCTAAAGGCGCTCCTGCAGGCGCTCCTGCGGGCGCTCCTGCGGGCGGTAAGGACCCGCGATCCAGCTTGCCGTTTGGCGTGAGGGGCAGCGCCGCGAGCCACAGGAGGTGAGACGGCACCAGGTATGCGGGCAGCGACTCGCGCAACGCAGCCAGCAGGACGGCATCCGCCACCGGCACATCCCCCGCCACCAGGAAGGCCACCAGGCGCGGGTCACCGGCCACCTCCCGCAGGACGACCACCGCCGCGCTGACGCCGGGCTGGGCGAGCAACGCGGCCTCGATCTCAACCGGCTCGATGCGGAAGCCCCGGAGCTTCACCTGGAAATCCTGGCGGCCAAGCACCTCGAGCCGGCCGTCCGCGCGCCACCGGGCCCGGTCGCCCGTGCCGTACATGCGCCCTCCGCCCTGCTCCGCCGCCCGAAACGGATCGGCACGGAAGCGCTCCGCCGTCAGCGCGGGCTGGCCGTGATAACCCAGCGCAACGCCGTCGCCGCCGATCCAGAGCTCCCCGTGGGCACCGATGGGCACCGGCTGCAGCTCCTCATCGAGCACGTAGCAGCGGGTGTTCCCAATGGGCCGGCCGATGCTGACAGGGCCGGCCTCAGCCCGCACCCGCTCGCAGCAGGACCAGACCGTGGTCTCCGTGGGGCCGTAGAGATTCCACAGCTCCGCGCCCGCCCCCAGCAGCGCGGTGGCCAGCTCCCGGTCCAGCGCCTCGCCGCCACAGAGCAGACGGAGTCCGGGCGTACCGGACCACCCGGCAGCGAGCAGGTTGCGCCAGAGCGCCGGTGTCGCCTGCATTGTGGTGATGCCCGCCGTCGCCAGCAGCGCCAGCAACTGCTGCGGATCCCGCAGGTCTTCCTCGGTGGCAATCACCGTGGTCGCACCGACAGTGAGCGGCAGCAGTAACTCGAGCACCGCAATGTCGAAGGCGAGGGTCGTGACGGCCAGCAGCCGGTCCCCCGGGTGCAGTCCCGGGACAGTCGCCATGCTGCTCAGGAAGTTCACGACGGCCCGCTGGCCCACGAGGACGCCCTTGGGCCGGCCGGTGGAGCCGGAGGTGTAGATGAGATAGGCCGGCGAATCGCCGGCCGTCGCGGCAGCGCGTCCGTGCGTACCAACGCGGGAAATGGTGGGCGACTGCCCCGCCTCCACCGGTGTGCTCACCAGCAGTGCCGCGCCGGAATCCTGCAGCAGGCTGGCCCGCCGGACCGGAGGGTGACCAGGATCCAGCGGCAGGTAGTGCCCACCAGCGCGCAGCACGCCAAGGACCGCGGCCAGCATGTCGACGGAGCGCTCGAGACAGAGGGCTACCGGTACGGCCGGGTCCATACCCGCCGCCAGGAGCCGCGCCGCAGTCTCGCCGGCGCGGGCTTCCAGGGCCGCGTAACTCAGGCGGGTGTCGCCGCACTCGACGGCAGTGACCTCGGGCGTGCGGCCGACCTGAGCGTGAAACAGCGCGTAGATGCTCTCTGGACCGGAAGACGGCGTGGGCGCGGGTTGCCACTCCTGCAGCTGGCGGCACCGGTCCGCCTCCGCCTGCACGGGCAGCGTGGCCAGCGGACTGCCCGGCGCGGCGACGATCGCGGTCAGCAGCGCCTCGAAGCCGGCGGCCAGCCGGCCGATGGTGCCCGCATCGAAGAGGTCGGTGCTGTACTCCAGCCCGAGCCACAGCTGGCCCTCGAACTCGGACGCAGACACCGTGAGATCGAACCGCGCCGTAGCGGCAGGAGCAATCTCGGCCGGCGCTACCCGGAGAGCACCGAAGCCTGCCGCGTCCCAGGGTGCATTCTGCAGCACGAAGAGCACCTGAAAAACCGGCGCGTGCGCGAGACTCCGGGGCGGCTGCAGGACCTCGACGAGCTTCTCGAAGGGCAGGTCCTGGTGTGTAAACGCCGCGAGAGCAGTCGCGCGCACCTGCAGAAGCAGCTGGCGAAAGTTCTCGCCTTCACCGACCCGCGTGCGGAGCGCGAGGGTGTTCGCGAAAAAACCGACGAGCCCTTCCAGCTCTGTGCGCCGGCGGCCCGCGATGGGCGTGCCGATGACCAGATCACGCTGCCCCGACCAGCGGGCCAGCAGGAGGTTGAACGCGGCGAAGAGCAGCATGAACAGCGTGACGCCCTCCGTCACTGCCAGGGCTTGCAGCTGCGCCGTGAGTTCCGCAGTCAGGCCGTGGCCGAGACGATGGCCGCGATAGCTTTGCAGCCGCGGCCGGGGCCGGTCGACGGGCAGGTCGAGGAGCCCCGGGGCATTCTTCAGGTGCTCCCGCCAGAAGGCGGCCTGCCGCTCCAGTTCGGGACCGGCCAGCCAGTCCCGTTGCCAGACTGCGAAATCAGCGTACTGGATGGGCAGCGCGGGCAGCAGCGGCGGCCCGGAGATCGGCTCGGGCCGGGTGAGCGCCGTGTACGTGGCCGCCAGATCCCGGAACAGCACACCGGATGACCAGGCGTCCGACACGCAGTGGTGACTGAGAATCAGCAGCACGTGGTCGGCGGGGGCCAGCTCCACCAGGAACACGCGAAGCAGCGGGCCCTCCCGCAGATCGAAGGTGCTCGAGCAGAGCTCGCCCAGCCGCGTGCGCAGCTCGTCTTCTGTGGCGCCAGGCAGCGCCACGCGCTCCACGGGCACGGTCAGCGCACTGGCCACCACCTGCAGGATTTCCCCCGCGCGCATCTGCAGGGTCGTGCGCAGCGCTTCGTGCCGGGCGACGACAGTCGCCAGGGCCTGCTCCAGGGCGCCGAGGTCCAGGGTGCCGGTCAGTCGCACCGGCAGCCGCACGTTCCAGACGGGTCCGGCGCCCTCCAGCTGCTCGAGAAACCACAGGCGCTGCTGGGCAAAGGACGCGGGAAACACCCAGTGCTGGGTCCCGGACTCCGGCACAAGCTCCAGCTCGGCGTTCACTGCGCTTCACCGGGATCAGGATGCCGGGCGAGGCGGGGAATGGGCGGCAGAGGCCGCAATGATGGCCCGCCAACGCGGGCGGCGAGGCCACGCACCGTCGGCGCTTCGAAAACGCTGATGAGCGGCAGCTCGGTACCGAGGCGCTCCGCAATCGCAGCGACCAGCCGGGTGGCCAGGAGTGAGTGCCCGCCGAGTTCAAAGAAGTCGTCAGTGACGCCGACCGTAACGCCGAGCAATTCGCGAAAGATCCCCGCCAGGGCTGCCTCGATCTCACCGGTAGGAGCGGCTTTAGCCGCGATTCCCCTGACCGGCAAGGCGGTGGTCGCGGCGCAAGCCGCTCCTTCCGGCGCTCCTGCGGGCAACGCATCCAGCGTCAGATCCGGCGCTGCCGCCACCTCCTCGAGCAACGCGACGTACTGCTCCAGGAGACCGTTCACCTGCGCGGCGTCGTAGAGGTCCGTGCGCCAGGCGAGGGCCAGCCGGAGGCAGCCCTCCTCCATGGCCGCGTGGAGATTCAGGTCGAACTTCACCGTCTCGCTCTGCACGGTCTCAACCTGAACCTCCAGTCCGTCCAGCTCCAGCGGCTGCTGGGGCTGGTTGTGCAGCGCGAACAACACCTGGACCAGCGGGCTGTGGGCGAGGGAGCGGCGGGGCTTCAGGACTTCGACCAGCTTCTCGAAGGGGACGTCCGCGTTCTCGAAGGCCTGGAGGGTCATCTGGCGCACGCGGCCGAGCACTTCCCGGAACGTGGCGGCACCCTTGAGTTCCGTGCGCAGCACCAGCGTGTTGACGAAGAAACCAATCAGACCTTCCAGGGCCTGGTGGGTGCGGCCAGCGACGGGCGTCCCGACCAGCACGTCGTCCACTGCGGCCAGTCGAGCCAGTACCACCTTGAAACCCGCCAGCAGCACCATGAACAACGTGCAGCCCTGCGCAATGGCGAGGGCGTCCAGCGCGGCAACAGTTTCCGGCGGCACGACCCGGTCGATCCAGGCGCCCCGGTTGCTGACGACGACCGCCCCGCCCTCCCGCACCGGGAGGGCCAGCAGCGGCGGCGCTCCCGCGAGGGCTCTCCGCCAGAATTCCAGCTGCTCGGACCACCGGCCATTGACGACCGCCTGCTGCTGCCACAAGGCGTAGTCCGCGTACTGCAGGGGCAAAGCAGGCAGGGACGCTACCCCGCCGCGACGGGCGGCGTTATAGAGCACAGCCAGTTCCCGACTGAGCACGCTGAAGGACCAGCCGTCGGCGATGAGGTGGTGCATCACGACGAGGAGTTGGTGATCGTCGGGGCCGGTGGCGAGTACCGTGACCCGGACGAGAGGGGCAACACTGAGATCGAAGGGCTGGGCAATCAGGGTGCGGATCTCTGTTGAGTTCGCGCCTAAAGGCGCTCCTACCGTGACGGAGCTTGACGAAGCAATCGCCTGGGCGGGCACGCCGGCTTTCTCGACAAAGGCGGTGCGCAGCGTTTCGTGGCGCGCCACGAGGGCATCCAGGGCGGCCTGCAAAGCCTGCCGGTCGAGGGGGCCGCGCAGACGCAGGAGCCAGTGCAGGTGATAGGCGCCCGTGCCGGGCTGGAGGCGTTCGAGGAACCACAACCGCTGCTGCATCGGCGACAGCGGCAGGGGCTCGCCGGCCTTGCGAGGCCGAGCCCTGGGCCCCAGCTGCAACGGCGCTCCCGGCCCACCCAGGCGCGCCGCCAGACCCCGGGGTGTCGGCGCTTCAAACACCGTCCGCAGTGGCACTTCCCTCTGCAGCGCCTCCCGGAGTCGGGCCACCAGCCGCGTGGCCAGCAGCGAATGCCCGCCCGCGCGGAAGAAATCCTCGTCCGCGCCGATGACAGCGACCCCGAGCAGGTCCGCGTAAAGCCGGCAGATGAGGGCCTCCACAGCACCGGTAGGAGCGGCTTTAGCCGCGATCGCTTGCGGTATCGCGCCTAAAGGCGCTCCTACAGCCGCTGAAGCAAGCGCTGCCCGATCAACCTTGCCGTTCGGGGTGAGCGGCAAGCCCGGCAGCCAGAGGAAGACTGCAGGCACCAGCTGCTCCGGCAGGCGGCGGCCCAATGCCTGCCGCAACTCGTCCCGGGTAGCGGGCTCACCCCGGGCCACGAGCCAGGCGACGAGCTGTGACTCCCCGCCCGCAGTGTTCTGCAGACCCACCGCCGCCGCGGCAACGGCAGGCAGGGCCGTCAGGCAGGCCTCGATTTCGGCAGGCTCGATGCGGAAACCCCGGAGCTTGAACTGGGCGTCGCTGCGACCGAGCAGCTCCAGCTGCCCTGACCGGTTCCACCGCGCACGGTCGCCCGTGCGGTAGAGGCGCGCGCCCGCGGTGCCATTGAATGGATCGGTCGCAAACTTTTCTGCCGTCCGCAGAGGAGCGTTCCAGTAGCCGGTCGCTACGCCACCACCGCCGATGCAGAGTTCGCCGGGCACGCCCCGGGGCGCCAGTCCCCCGTGGGCATCCAGCACATAGATCGACACGCCGGGAAAGGGCTTGCCGATGGGCACCGACCCGTCCACCGCTGCTGTGCGGGCTTCGAACCAGGTGCTGTCGATGGTGGCCTCCGCTGTGCCGTAGGAGTTGACAAGACGGGTCCCGGTTGTAGTGAGAAGCCGCAGAGCCTCGAGATCGCTGCCGTACCAGTGGTCGGAGCCGACGATGAGCAGGCGCAATGGCGGGAGATTTTCGCCGGCCGCGGCGCAATGCTCCAGCAGCAGCCGCAGGACGGCCGGAACAAACTCGGCCACGCGGATGTGCGCGTCACGGAGCAGCGCCAGCAGCGCCGGAGGATCCAGCACCACGTCCCGGGGACACACCACGAGCGCGCCACCGGTGCAGAGCGCGCGCACCCAGTCGCCGGTAAACACGTCGAAGGCAGCGCTGGCCATCTGCAGGTGCGCCTCCCCCGGCTGGAGTTCGTAGGCCGACTGCCAGCCGTTGAGGGCGTGGGTGAGATTCCCGTGGCTGACCACCACACCCTTGGGGCGGCCGGTGGACCCGGAGGTGAAGAGCACATAGGCGGGATCGTCAGATCCCAAAGCCAGCGCCGGGTCGGTAGCGGAGCACCTTGCGATGGCGGCCCGGTCGGCGTCCAGGTCAGCACGCCAGGCTGTGGGCGTCAGGCTGGCCTCAGTGACTGCGTTGACGATGAGCCCGCAGAGCGTCGCATCCGCCGCCATGCCGGCCAGCCGCTCCGGTGGATAGGCCGGGTCCAGAGGTACGTAGGCGGCACCGGTCTTCAGCACGGCGAGCACAGCGACGAGATAGTCGGTGGAGCGCGGGAGGCAGATACCGACGCGGGCGCCCCTGCCCGCGCCCCGGGCGATGAGGTAGTGAGCCAGGCGGTTGGCGGCGGCGTCGAGGGCCCCGTAGCTGCGTGACTCGCCGTCGAGGATGACGGCCGGCGCCTCCGGCGACTGTCGAGCCCGGGCTGCGACCCGCTCGTGCACCAGTGCGCCGACGGTAGATGCAGGCGCACCACGCCCGAGCGCCAGCACAGCCTGTTGGTCGCTGGCACCGAGCAGCGGCAGGCGGGAGAGCGCCTGCGCGGGGTCGCCCAACGCGCTCCCGAGCAACGTCAGATAGCTGTCTGCCAGCTGCTCGATCGTCTCCGCAGCGAAGAGATCCGTGGCGTACTCGAAAGTCAGCGCCAGTCCGTCGCGCTCGACCGCTGCCGTCAGTGTCAGGTCGAAGCTGGACACGCCCTGGTCAATTAGCCGGTCCACCTTGAGTTCCAGCGGTCCCACCCGCCGGGTGCGCTCCGGCACCTGCACCAGGTTGAACAGCACCTGGAAGACCGGGCTGCGGCGGAGCGAGCGCTCTGGTGCGAGCACCTCCACCAGTTGCTCGAAGGGCACCTCCTGGTGCGCCTGGGCATCGAGGGCCGTGTTGCGGACGCGGGCGAGAAGTTCACTGAAGGATGGATCACCGGACAGGTCCGTGCGCATCACCAGTGTGTTGATAAACAGGCCGACGATGGGCTCTACATCCGCCGTGAGTCGACCCTCCACGGGCGTTCCGACCAGCAGGTCGACCGCACCGGAGTAACGGTGGAGCAGCGCCTTGAAGGCCGCGAGCAGCACCATGTAGGGCGTGCACTCCGCGTGCCTGGCGAAGGCGGACAGGGCGCTGGCCACGTTGCCCGGGAGCGCGGCCGGCACGCTCCGCTGCACCCAGGCTCCGGCGAAGCGCTGCTCCGCCGGCCGGGGCCGGTCGGTCGGCAGTTCGAGGGCGGTGGGCGCGTTGGCGAGCCGCTGCCGCCACCAGTCGAGAGCGCGCTGCAGGCGCGGGGCACCGCTCTGCGCCCGCTGCCGCCGCGCAAACTCCGCATAGGTCAGGGGCAACGGGGGCCAGTCCGGCGCCACGCCCTCCAGGGCGGCGGCCCAGGCGACGGCCAGTTCGGCAAACAGACTGTGGTTCGACGTGGCGTCCGTCACGATGTGCGGCGCTACCAGCAGCAGGTGGTGGTCCTGCGGGCCCGTCTGCAGCAGCGTCACGCGCAGCAGCGGGCCCTGCTCGAGGTCGAAGGGCCGGCGGGAGAGCGTTGCGAGCGTGCTCGCCAGTTCGTCCGCCGGCCCCACAGTAAGTACTGCCAGCGGCAACGGGCCAGCCGGATCCGTCACGGGCTGGGGACGGCCAGCCACGTTCAGGAAGCGGGTGCGCAGCGCCGGGTGGCGGGCCACCAGGGCGTCGAGAGCAACCCGGAGCGCCGGCAGAGCCAGCGGGCCTAAGCAGCGGATGGTCCAGGCCACGTTGTAGGCGGGACTGCCCGGATCCAGCTGCTCGAGGAACCAGAGCCTCTCCTGACCAAAGGACACGGTGGCTGGCCGGGACGGGTCCTCCGCCGGCGGTGGCTCGTCAACCAATACAGGGCGCCGGGCAGCGATCTCCTCCGCCAGGGCCGCGATCGTCGGTGCCACGAAGAGCGCGCGCAGTTCCAGATCCACGCCGCAGGTGCTGCGGATGCGGGTCAGCAGGCGCGCGGCCAGCAGCGAGTGGCCACCGAGGTCAAAGAAATTGTCGTGGACGGAAGGCAGAGGCCCGCCGAGCACTTCGGACCAGAGGCCGGCGAGCTGCGCCTCCAGTGCCGTGCAGGGCGCGAGGCCGGTCGGCCCAAGGTTGCGCAGGAGCGGCGTCCCATCACCGGCAGCGACGAAGCGCAGGCGGTCGAGCTTGCCGCTGGGGGTCAGGGGCAGAGCGGGCAGTTCGCGCCACTCCGCAGGCACCATCCAGGCCGGAAGTTGCGCCTGCAGGTGGGCCCGCAGGGCCTCGACAGCCAGGGGCCCGGCACCGGACTTCACGACACCCGCCACCAGCACAGCCCCGGTCCCGTCGCCTGCGATACCGACGACGGCCGCCGCGACCTGCGGGTGGGCCGCCAGGGTCTGTTCGATTTCCGCCGGCTCGATGCGCTGCCCCCGCAGCTTGAACTGGGCGTCGAGGCGCTCGAGCAACTCCACCTGGCCGTCCGGGAGGAACCGGGCCCGGTCCCCCGTGCGATACACCCGCTCCTCACGCATCCCGGGGACGGCGAGGCGCCGGAACTTCTCTGCGGTGAGCGCGGGCCGCTGCCAGTAACCGGCCCCCACGCCGAGGCCCGCCACCTGCAGTTCCCCTGGGAACCCCGGCGGCAGGGGCTCGCCGGCCGCGTCCAGGATGTAGACGCGGGCATTGCCGACCGGCCGGCCTATGGGCACCCGGGCAGCGTCCGCTACCAGCTCCCGCGTGTCGCAGGCGGTGGCATCCCAGATCTCCGACGTGCCGTAGGTATTGAGCAGGGTCATGCCCGGCAGCAGGCGCCGGCACGCGGTGACCAGTGCCGGTGGCAGCGGCTCACCACTGACGATGCAGAAGCGGAGCGCGGGCAGGGGCGTGGCCGTCGCGGCAAGCTCGTCCAGCAGGGCGCGCAGCAGGGAGGGCACGAGCACCAGCTGGGTGACGCCCGTCCGGGCCAGGAACGCGGGCAACCGGCGCGGGTCTGTCGCGAGGTCGTCGGGCACGATCTGCAGCGGCACGCCGTGCCCCAGTGCGCCGAAGATCTCCCACCAGGCATCAATGAAGTTCGGCGTCGTGCGCAGCGCAAACACCTCGCCGGCGCCGAACCCGAAAGTGCGCCACAGCCAGTGACAGCGGTTCACGGCAGACTCGTGGGTCGTGAATGCACCCTTTGGCTGGCCGCTGGAACCGGAGGTGTAGAGCAGGAAGGCGGGTGCAGGAGCGCCGCCGGGTGCGACCGGGTCTTCCTTTGAGGAGCGTCTCAGCGACGATGGGGAAGACCCGGTCGCACCCGGCGGCGCTGCGACCACCTCGCCATCCACGAGCACCAGCGTCAATGCCAGCTGCGCATCCCGGGCCATGAACTCGAGCCTCGCCGGCGGCAAGCCCGGATCCAGCGGTACGACGGTGCCACCCGCCCGCAGCACCGCGAGCACGGCCAGCACCAGTTCCGGCGTCCGGCCGATCGCGATACCCACGTGCCGGCCGCTGACGCCCTGGTCCCGCAGTTCTGTGGCCAGTTTGGCGGCGAGGGCGGCGCTCCGCGCGGCCAGCTCGCCGTAGCTCCAGTCACGCTGCTCACCCCGCAGGGCAACCGCATTGGGCGTCCGGGCGGCCTGAGCGAGGAACCACTCGTGCAGGGTCCGCTCGAGGGGCACCGGGAACGCGCTGTCATTCCAGTCCACCAGTACCCGCTGGCGCTCAACCCTGTCGAGCAGTGCCAGGCGTTCCAGCGGTTCGTCCGGCCGGGCGAGGAGCTCAGTCAGCAGGGTCCGCAACCGCTGGGGTAACTGCTCCGCCACCCAGTCCTCCAGCGCCGCTGAGGACCAGGCGAAGTAGCCGGACAGCCCGGCGCCCTCACCCGCGTCCCGCAGCGCACACTCCAGGTCGTAGTAGGACGCGCGGGCTGCTGGCACGGACAGGATTTCGAACTCCAGATCACGGTTGCCCTGCTGGGCAGGCAGCGCAGGCTCCCAGGAAAAGAGGATCTGGAACAGCGGATGTACGCCCAGCTCCCGGACCGGCGCGACCGCGGCGACGACCGTTGAGAACGGGACTGTCCGGTAGTGGAACGTCTCGAGGGTGGCGGCGCGCTCCACCTGCAGCTGCCCACGAAATGACTGCTGCAGGTTCACCGGAACGCGGAGCACCACCGGATTGACGAGACAGCCGACGACCTCCCGCAGTTCCGGCGTGTCCCGCAGGGTCATGGGCGTGCCGATGCAGATGTCGGGCTGCCCCGTCAGGCGCGCAAGCAGCACGCGGAAGGCAGCGAGCAGCGTCATGTAGGGCGTCGCGTTGGCGGTCCGCGCGAGCTGGCGCAGACCGTCGGCGAGTTCCGCCTCCAGGGTGAAGGGCACGCGCCGGGAAACCCGCTCGCCCCGGGGCGGCCGGACCAGCGCCTCCAGCGCCGGTGGTGGCAGATTCGCGAGGCGCTGCCGCCACCAGTCGAGAGCGGCCGGCGCGGCAGACCCCGTTTGCCAGGCAGGCAGAGCGGCGAGAGCCGCGTAAGACAGTGGGGCCGGCAGGCCGGCAGCGGCAGAGTTGTCGTACAGCCGCGCCAGGTCGGCCTGGAGCACGGGCACGGAGAGCCCGTCCGCCACGATGTGATGGGCAGTCACGAGCAGCACGTGGGACTCTGCGCTGTGCCGACAGAGCACCGGACGGACCAGCGGCCCGCGGGCCAGGTCGAAGTGCTCCCGGAGTGCCGCCTCGGCAATGGGGATGAGTTCCGACTCGGCGGCAATGGGGACATGCCTCATTTCGCCGTGCCTTGTCTTTTCATGCCTCATGTCGCGAGGCGAAATGAGGCATGTCCCCAATTCTTCGGCAAAGGTGGCGGTGAGTATCGGGTGGCGCGCGAGCAGACGCCGCCAGGCCTGTTCCAGTCTCCCGGCATCGAGGGGGCCGCTGATGCGGAGCGCAAACTGCTCGCTCGCGCTCGTGTCCCCCGGGTACAGGGTGTGGAGAAACCACAGACTCTGCTGACTGAAAGTGAGCGGCGTCCGGCCCGCAACAGTCTGCGTTGCCGGTACAGGAGCGGGTGCGGCTACTGCCCTCACTCGCCCCAGTGCCACTGCCAGGGGCCCGGCAAAGTGCTCCTCCATATACCGCACCAGGCCGGCGATACTCGGCGCCTCGAACAGCGCGGCGAGGGGCACTCCGGCGTTCAGCCAGCGCTGCAGCCGGGTGATCAGCTGGACAGCCGCAATGGAGTCACCCCCCAGTTCGAAAAAGTCGTCCTCAACGCCCAGGGACTCCAGGCCGAGGACCTCCGTCCACAAACCGGACACGGCGTGCTCCGCGGCGGAGCGCGGGGCCACCCGGGGACCCGCGAGCCGGGGTCGCGCCGCGCCGGGGGCGGGCAACGCCTCCCGGTCCAGCTTGCCGCCGACCCCCAGGGGCAATTCGGCGAGGAAGACCCAGCTCTGGGGAATGAGATGTTCCGGCACCCGCTT
>SHZI01000088.1 GCA_009692345.1 Gammaproteobacteria bacterium
AGGGTGCCGTGGACCCTACCGAGGCGAGGAAGGACAGGCCACCCTGCATCTCGTTGGTCATGCGATCGATGTTCTGCTGCAGCTTGCCGCTGATCCAGTCCGCCAGCGGGACTTTCTCGGTGAGCTTGCCCTCGTGGTGTTCGCTGGCGCTGATCCCGCTTTCCACCATGGACCGGTAAACATTGCCCTTACCCGTCAGCTTGCCCAGACCCTCGCTCAGGGAGTTGGTGGTCCAGAAGTCCCGGCTGGCTTCCTGGGCCTGCCTGAGCAGCCACTGCTGCTCCCAGAGCTTGGTCAGGATGATGATCCAGGAATACAGGGACATCAGCGTCAGGATGATGAGGGTGCCCCGGGCCACAAAATCGCCCTGCGCCCACAGCTCGGCAAGACCGTAGGGGTTGGCTGCCACTTCGAGGCTGGTATCCGCTACACCCTCGTCGACCGCCGTGAGGTCGAGAGCACTGCCGTCGACCGGGATGGAGCCGTCGGCGGGCAGCGCGGTCGGATCGACCGCCGTGTCTACCGGGATGGTCCCATCCAATGCGGGTGCCGCCAGCGCCGGATCGGCCGGGGCTGCAGTTTCTGCGTTCTGTGCCAGCTGAATGTTCTCGCCTGCCATGACTCACTTACCTTGAATAGTGCCCCGGTTGCCCGCGGCTTGAAAATCAACCCTCGATCCTGAACGTGACCTTGACCGAGTGCCATGCCGTCACTGGAGCGCCGTCCTCCGTGCCCGGCGTAAACCGCCAGGCCCGCAAGGCGTGCTTGAGTGCTGCTTCATCGAGGCGCGGGAAGCCGCTACTCGTCTGAACTTTGCCGTCCTGAACTTTGCCGTCGGTGCCCACGAACACCTGGAGAACCACGGACCCTTCTTCGCCGAGACGGCGGGAGGTGGGCGGGTAGTCCGGCTGGAACCGCTTCTTGAACTTGGGGTCAATTCCCGGGGCTTTCTTGATCCCGGCCTTCGCCACGGGCGGAGGCGGCGCCGGCTTGTTCGTTACCACGAGGGCGCCGGTCCTCACCGGGGCATCCACCGGGAGATCAATCACGATATCCGGGGGCGGCACATAGGGTGGCGGTGCCTCGATGGTCGGGGGCGGAGGCGGCGGTGCCTCTTCATCCGGGATTTCCTCGATGATCTCCGCCTTGATGGTGGGGGGTGGGCGGTCAACGACGATGGTGTTCAGGCTCTGCAGCAGCGCCCACACCAGAAACACGTGGAAGGCGCCGATGATGCCGGTGACCGTGGTCTTGCGACCCGCGCCCAAGCCTGTGTCAAACGTGCTATCCATGGATGCTGTTCTGGGTGCTCTTCCCGACGCTCTGCGGCTCGATCACGTGCTGTTCAACTGCTAATCGGCCCGCCGGGCCCCCACAAGGCATTCCGGAGCGCCTCCGATACTTGATAGTCAGGCCGGCTTCTTCGCGCCACTCGACCGGCAACCCAACGTCCGGCGGCGGGACCAGCTCCATATGGCCCGGGTACGTGCCACAGACCTTGGGCTAAATTTACCCGATCTTTACGGTGATTGCACATCGACGTAACAGGCGGCCCGTCCGGGGCATCTGCACCTGCTCCACCCCTCTGCAATCCCGGGGTAGATTGGCAGCAGTACGACTGCAACAAGCCCCGCACTGCGGGGCAGTAGCCTGGGGGAGTAGACCGTGCGGAAAGTGGTGCTTTTGGTTTGCCTGGCCGCCGGGTGCGCGAGCATGGACAAAGCTATCGACAAGAGTATGGATTTCGATCGTCATCGCTACAGCCGCCTGGTCCAGCCCTTTGATCATCCGGAGCGGATTTACTTCGACGTCAGCTTTCCCGCGGATTTCCCCCAGGACAATCCGGCGGCGGATGCGGCCCGCAGGGAGTGGCTGGAGGCCTGGCTCGAGCAACGTCGTCTCTGTGCCACGGGGCATGAGGTGGTGAAGCGCAGGCCCTTTGACTTTCTTGAAGACAATCCCGCGGGCTATCAGCAGCGCTGGGAGATTCGCTGTATTGCAACCCCGGGTAGGTGACGGGCGCACGGGCGCCTAGAAGAGGAGCAGCCGCGACCCCGGCTCCACGCGCCAGCGGCGGGCAAACCCCGCGCCCAGTTCCAGTACCCCGACCACAGGGCCGTTCGAAGTAATCCTGTCCGTCGACTGTGGCTGCGTGTTCCGGGCGATCTTCCCGACGGCGCCGTCCGCGCCGATGAAGAGCATGTCGAGGGAGAGCACCGTGTTTTTCATCCACATGGCGATCTCCACCGGAGCCCCGTAGCCGAAGTACATGCCCTCGAACTCGGGCAGCACCTCGACGTACATCAGTCCCTGCGCGCGCTGCTCTGCTGTGCTGGCGACGTACAGGTCGATCCGCAGGCAGCGCAGGCCGGTCGTGACCAGCACCGCCTGCCCGCGGGGAAAGCCTGTCACCAGGTGGGCTGGCTCGACGCCGGCCTCGAGCCCGGCAGCCAGCCAGAGCAGGACGAGGCCCGTGAGACCCGCCAGTCTGCCGCTACGCTTCATCCGCTGAGACCCGCCCCGCGAACTGCAGCTCGCTGAGCGTCAGCGACGTCCGGTCACCGACGGAAGGCAGGGCGCCAACGCAGTAGACGAGGCCATCGATCCGGTAGCCCGCCGGCGTACGGTCAGCCCCGGGCAGTGGCACGACGGAAGCGATGCTGGCCCAGCAGCGGCCGGGGCCGCCCGAGCTGAAGAACCGGCCTGCCTGTTCGTCGATAACCGTCACGTTGGCAGGCCGCTCCTGGCCCGGGAGGTCGGCGGGCTTGCCATCGATACCTATCAGCACGGAAAGCCGCTCGCCGCCGCGCCTGGCTGTGGCGAAAAAGAGCCGGATGCCGTCGCCGCCAGGTCGCTCCATGCCGTCACAGTAGAGGTTTGCGCCGGACCAGTCGGCTGTGAGGTTCAGGGCGCCGAAAAAGCGGCCGCGCAGAAAGCCCTCCGGCTGCAGGGTGCAGGGCTTCTGGTCGTTGGCGGCGGCAGCCCCGCCCTTCGGGGCCCCGGGGGGGGTGGGCTGCATCAGGGCCAGGGTGCCCAGCACCAGGACCAGGGTGGCGCCGACGAAGCCGATGGCGCTGGCAAAGGGCCGGACGTTTAAATCGTCAGTCAACATCGGCCGCTATCCTATGCGACTTCCGGCTCCTGGAAGTGAAGTGTGACTCACGGCGTAGTCGTTACGGTAACCAGCCAGTAACGTCCGCTCTGGATGCTGGGATGGGCAGGCTCTCGCGGCCGTTCTGCGCGGGCTTTTGGGGCAAGATGCTTTTGAGTTTCGATGTTCGACATCACTTGACCTCGCTGGTGACCGGGCGGCGCCCCGGCCTGTTCCGGCTGCGCTCCGGTCAGTTCGTCGAGGGCGAGTTCCGGCGGGTCTACGCCGAAGCCAGCTACTCGAAGACGCGCCCGGTTCTGGTGATTGGCGCAGCCGCCATCTTTCTCTCCCTGATCGTCGCCGTGATGCGGGAGAGCCTCTCCTGGCAAACGGCCGCAGTCATGCTGTGCGTCATGCTCCCCACCCTGATGGCAACCCTGGTGGCGTCCTACAAGGAGGGCTCCCATGTGGCCTATCAGGCGCTCCTGGCGCTGACGGCGCTCTGGATCGGACTCTTCTGCACCTCATTGACGGTCCGGGCCAGTCTGCACGGGGCGCCCTATTACTTTGGGGCCGAAGTCGCCTGGATCTTTCTGGTCTGGCTCGTGCTCGGGCTGCACTTCTGGTACGCGGCCGCCGTGGCTCTGACGATTTCCGCCATGTACGTCTGGGGGATGGTGCACTGGCAGATCCCGGTGCAGGAAGCCCTGTTCTCCGGCCTGACATTGCTGGCGGTGAACCTTATCGGCGCCTACTGCTGCTTTCAGCTGGAATCGGCGGTGCGCCAGGCGTTCCTCGAATCCAGGATGCTCAATGACCTGGCTGAGCGCGATGGCCTGACCGGGCTCTACAACCGCCGGCGCTACGACCGGGACGTGGAGAAGCTGTGGCGCCAGTCGCGCCGGGACCAGAGCCGGCTCACGCTCCTGCTGGTCGATATCGATCATTTCAAGGCCTTCAACGATCTCTACGGGCACCAGGCCGGTGACGAGGCCCTGAAGCGGGTTGCCGCGGTGATGGCCACCTGTGCTCAACGCCCGCTCGACTTTGCAGCCCGCTTTGGTGGCGAGGAGTTCGCGCTGGTGCTCTATGGCCCCGCGCAGGACTTTGGTCGCGAGATTCCGGAGATGCTTCGGCGCAGCGTCGAGGAGCAGAAAATTCCCCATGCGGAGTCCACCACGGGCCCCTGGCTGACCGTCAGTGTGGGCGTCGCCATCGTCAGCCCGGGCAATGAGCGCAGCCTGGCCGGGGCCATCCAGCTGGCCGATGAGGCGCTCTACCAGGCCAAGGAAGACGGGCGCAATCGCATCGTCGTGAAGGAATCGAAGAACGCCTACCTCCAGACGGGACGCTTCCGCGCAGCCCCGGCGAAGGCCGGCGCCTGATCCGGCGAGCCGAGGAGTCCCGCTTACCAGGTGCCGATGTTCGGCAGCGATTTCCAGGGCTCCCGGGGCGGCAGCGGGCCACCCTTCTGCAGCAGCTCGATGGAGATGCCGTCCGGCGAGCGCACGAAGGCCATGTGGCCATCCCGGGGTGGGCGGTTGATGGTCACGCCAGCGGCCTGCAACCGGCTGCACAGCGCATAGAGGTCATCCACCTGGTAGGCCAGATGCCCGAAGTTCCGGCCCCCCGTATAGGTTTCCGGGTCCCAGTTATAGGTGAGCTCGACACAAGCGCCTTCGTCCCCCGGCGCCGCCAGAAAGACCAGGGTGAAACGGCCCCGCTCGTTCTCGCTCCGCTTCAGTTCCCGGAGTCCCAGCTGGGTACAGTAGAAGTTCAGGGACGCGTCCAGATCGGACACCCGAACCATGGTGTGGAGGTACTTCATTAGAATGCCGCCAATGTCCGCCAGCACGGAAGCGCAACGGGTCCCGCGTATCTTGTACGTGCCGGGCCTGCGTGCCAAGCCGGCCCCGGTAGTCCACCGCGAAATTCTCTGGCGCTGCCTGCTGGAGGGGGTCCGTCGCGCGGATCCCGGAGCAGCGGCTGAACTGGCTGCCGTTCCGGAGTCCCTGCATCTCGCCCTGTGGGGCCATCACCTTTACGCCACCTATCGGGATGTGCGGCTGGATGAGGCGGGTATCGCCGCACTGCTGGCCGACCCCAGCCCCGGCAAAGACAGCATTCGCGAAGTATTCGGCATCCGGCGGCGCGCAAACTATTCCGCGCACCTCTGCGGGGACCGCTTCCCCTGGCTGATTAACTGGCTCGCGGACGCAGATACCCGCATCAACATCGCAGCCTCCGACCGCTACTTTCGCAACGTGGACGGCGTCGGTGACCGGATCCGTGCGGGCCTGCGCACGGAGCTGCAGCGCTCCTGGGCCGCAGGAGAACGGGTGCTGCTGATGGCCCACAGCTTCGGCTCAGTCATCGCCTGGGACACGCTCTGGAGTCTCCAGGACAAGGCCGGTCCCATCGATCTGTTTCTGACGCTCGGCAGCCCTCTGGGCACCAGCTACATCCGGCGCCGTCTGCTCGGCGCCAGGGAAAGTGGCGCTGCGCGCTATCCCCGGGGCATCCGCCGCTGGGAAAACCTGGCGGCCCTGGGTGGTCTCACTGCGCTGGGCCGCCGTTTTGCCGAGGACTTCGCCGAGATGCAGCAGCTGGGCCTCGTGGCCGGGATCAGCGACCGGACGGATCTGATTAACCCCTTCCGCGGCACCGCTGGCCTCAATGTCCACAAGTGCTACGGCTACTTCGTCAACCCTGCCACGGGCGCAGCCCTTGCGCACTGGTGGCGCAGCCCCTGACCCCAATTCTGTGGAGTCGCGCACAGAACCCCGGGGGGCTTTTCCCTAACGTTCAGACCATGCGCGCGAAGTACTACACCCGTTTCCTGCTGTGCTCTGAGGAGCCGGGCTTCGCCGATGAATACAGCGGCGTGGTGGAGTTGAACCACGGCGTGGACCAGGTGCTGGAACCCAAGGAGATCGAGGCCGTCCTCGCCCTGAACTTCCAGCGGGACGAGAACGAAGTGGAGCTCCTCAACTGGTCAAGAATCCACTAGCGGTGTGCTGCTGACGTGGTGGTCTGATTTTTAGGTTCCCCCTGTATTGATCCGGCCTTGTGCCGGATCTTTTTTTGGGGTGCAGCACGCCCGTGAGTCACACAGGGGCTGCCCGTGCCGGGCTGCCCCAGCCCGTGCGAGAATGGAGCAATGACCTCCTTCAAGGGCATTCCTATCGAAAGCGGTGCGAAGTACACCACCGCCGCCGGCTTTACCGCCATTCGCAATGGCGTCAAGCAGCGTGCCCCGGGTCCCGGAGGCGAGCGGGCTGAACCCGGCCCTGCGGAACCCAATCTGGGCCGCAAGCCGGACTGGCTGCGGGTCCGCCTCGTGTCCGGTGGCCGGTATGCCGACGTACAGCGGACGGTGCACGAGCACCGCCTCGCCACGGTGTGCGAGGAGTCCATGTGCCCGAACATCGGGGAATGCTGGAACGCCGGTACGGCCACCATCATGCTCATGGGGCACGTGTGCACCCGCGCCTGCCGCTTCTGTGCCGTCGACACGGGCAATCCGCGGGGCTGGCTGGACGCCGGCGAACCGGACAATGCCGCCCGCTCCGTGGAGATCATGGGCCTAAAATATGTCGTCCTCACGTCCGTCGACCGGGACGATCTGCAGGACGGCGGGGCAGGCCACTACGCCGACTGCGTCCGCGCCATCCGCGCGCGCAATCCGGGCACGGCCGTGGAGGCACTAACGCCGGACTTTGCCGGCAACCTCGCTGCCGTCGCTACCGTGGTCAACTCGGGTGTCGCCGTGTTTGCCCACAATCTGGAAACGGTCCGCCGGCTGACGCCGGAGGTGCGGGATCCCCGGGCAGGATACGACCAGTCGCTGCAGGTACTCGCCCAGGCCAAGGCAACCGATCCCAGGGTGCTCACCAAGAGCAGCCTGATGCTTGGTCTCGGCGAGACGGCGGCTGAAGTGGCCGAGGCCATGACTGATCTGCGCCACGCCGGGGTCGACCTGCTGACCCTGGGCCAGTATCTGCGCCCCACGGCCAACCACCTGCCCGTCCGGCAGTACGTGCACCCGGATGAATTTGCGGCCTACCGGCAGCGAGGACTCGACAAGGGCTTTGTGGAAGTCGTGGCCGGGCCCCTGGTCCGCTCCAGCTATCGTGCCGAGCGCGCCCTTGAGCGCAATAACGCCGGCCTGCCGGCCGGCTGACCCGTCCCGCGATGGTCCAGTTCCTGCTCGACTACGGCCTCTTTCTCGCCAAGGCGGTCACCGTCGTTGCCGCGGTGGCGGCCATCGTCGCGCTCTCGGTGGGTCTGTCCCGCAAGGGGCCAGCCGCCGGGGGCCTCAGGATTGAGAAGCTCAACGACAAATACCGGGACCTGCGCCAGCAGCTGCGCCACGCGTTGCTCAGCAAGGCCGAGCGCAAGAAGGAACTGAAGCAGGAGAAGAAGCAGCGGAAACTTGAGGAGCACGCCCACGGCACCGACGCCCGGCGCCGGGTGTATGTGCTGGAGTTCAAGGGTGACATCCGGGCCACCGCAGTGCCGGCGCTGCGGGAGGAGATCAGCGCCATTCTTGGCGTGGCCAGCAAGACGGACGAGGTGGTGCTGTGCCTGGAGAATTTTGGCGGTGCCGTGCACGAGCACGGGCTGGCCGCCTCCCAGCTGAAGCGCCTGCGGGACAGGTCGATCCCCCTTACCGCCATCGTCGACAAGGGGGCCGCCAGCGGCGGGTATCTCATGGCCTGCGTCGCCAACCGGATCATCGCCGCCCCGTTCGCCGTGATTGGCTCCATTGGTGTGATTGCCCAGGTACCGAATTTCCACCGCTTGCTGGAGGCGCGGGGCGTGGACTTCGAGCAGATCACCGCGGGACGCTACAAGCGCACGGTCACCATGTTTGGCGAGAACACGGATGCGGACCGGGCCAAGCTCCGGGAGGAGCTTGAAGAGGTGCACACCCTCTTCAAGCAGGTGGTAACGACCTACCGGCCCGACCTCGATATTGAGGCGGTGGCCACGGGCGAGCACTGGTACGGCTCAAGAGCCCTGGAACTGAAGCTGGTGGACGCCCTGGAAACCAGCGACGACTACCTGCAGCGGGCCACTGAGTCGGCTGACGTTTTTAGGCTCACCTTCCGGGCCCGGCCGACGTTGCAGCAGCGCGTCCTGTCCGCCATGCGGGCCGGGGCCGACGAGGCCGCCGCCTGGGTGTCCCAGCGGGACCTGAACGGCCGCTTTCCCTGAGGCC
>SHZI01000089.1 GCA_009692345.1 Gammaproteobacteria bacterium
GCCCATGGCGAGCTCGCCTTCACTGCCCGGCGGACTCTGGGCCTGGCTCTGCGTGCCGCGGGTTACGACCGGGCCATCGTCCTCCCGCGGTCGTTCAAGTCGGCGCTGGTGCCCTGGTTCGCCCGCGTTCCCCTGCGCACAGGCTTTGCCGCTGAGCTGCGCGGACTGGTGCTCAACGATGTGCGGCAGCTGGACCGGCAGATCCTTGACCAGACGGTGAAGCGCTTTCTGGCGCTTGGCCTGCCGGTGGGTACCGCCCTGCCGCCGCCCCCGCCCCCGCCCCCGCCCCCGGTACTGCGCGTGGATGCAGCGAACCGTCAGGCGCTGCTCCTCCGCCTGGGCCTCGGCACCCGGCCGGCGATCGCCCTGATGCCCGGCGCGGCCTATGGGCCTGCCAAGCAGTGGCCCATCGGCAGCTTTACGGCTCTCGCCCGGCGCCTGACGGCTGATGGCCTTGAAGTCTGGGTCCTCGGTGCCGCGGCCGAGCAGCCCCTGGGGGAGCAGATTCGCAGCGGCGCTGGCGCGCACGTCTTCAACCTGTGCGGCCAGACGAGCCTTGAGGACACCGTGGATCTGTTGTCCGCCACGCGCGCTGCCGTGACGAACGATTCCGGGCTGATGCATGTGGCCGCTGCGGCGGGCACCCACGTGGTCGCCGTCTATGGCAGCAGCTCGCCCCACTTCACGCCCCCGCTGACGGCGCGCAGGACGATTCACTATCTGGGGCTCGACTGCAGTCCCTGTTTCAAGCGGGAGTGTCCCCTTGGCCACCTGAACTGCCTGCGGCAGATCAGTCCGGAGAGCGTCCATGGTGAGATGGCAGCGCTACTCCCCGGAAATCCCGAAGCCTAGCCTTCATGCAGAGCTTGAGCCTCCCCTATACGCTGCACCAACCCCAACTGAACTGCATCCAGCCCTGTCCGGCGTGGCGAACGTTGGGTATGGCCCCCACCCTGCGCTCTCTGCCCGTCCTGCTCCTGAGCATTGGGCTACTCAGCGGGTGCAGCTCTGCGGCGTTTCTCGCGGCGAACCTGCCGACAGCCATCGGCGGGTCCGACCGGACCGGGGGCCTCGCCTACGGGCCGGAGAGTCGCCAGGAGCTGGACCTCTATGTTCCTCAGGCCCCCGCGACTGAGCCCCGCCCGGTCATCGTCTTCATTCACGGCGGCAGCTGGGCTACCGGATCCAAGAACCAGTACCGCTTCGTGGGGAGCAGCCTGGCGGAGCAGGGCTTCATCGCCAGCCTGCCCAACTATCGCCTCAGTCCGGCCGTGAAGTTCCCGGTGTTCGTCGAGGATGCTGCGCAGGCGGTAGCCTGGACGCTGCACAATATCGAGCGCTATGGCGGTGATCCCCGGCGCGTGTTTGTCATGGGGCATTCGGCAGGGGCGCACATTGCGCTGTTACTGGCACTGGACCGGCACTATCTCGCGGACGCTGGTGCCAGTGCCGACGATCTCCGGGGCGCCATTGGCCTGTCCGGGCCCTACGATTTCAAGATCAACACCGACCGGCTCCGCATGGTGTTCGGTGCAGCCCCGGATCCCCGCGCGACCCAGCCGATAGGTTTCGTGCGCGGCGATGCCCCGCCGTTGCTGCTGGTGCATGGCACTGGCGACAAGGTCTGCTGGAGCGAGCACTCCATCCGGCTCACGGAGCAGATCCGGGCGGCTGGAGGCTCCGCAGAGCTGAAGCTTTACCCGGGGCTGGGCCACGGCAGCACGGTTGGGGGTTTTTCTGCGCTGGGACGGAACCAGAGCCCCAGTCTTGCGGACGTTACGGCGTTTCTGCGCGCCCACTAGTCCGCCGGCGATGCTGGACCCAGAGCAGCACCGCGAACTGCAACAGGCACAGCGTGCCAAGACCGAGGCTGGTTAACGCTCGTGCCCCGGCGCCCACGTCCTGGAACTGCCAACCCTGCCACAGGAAATACACGCCGCCGGTGAAGAAGATCAGCAGGGATAACCGCTCTCCGAACCGGCGCACACGTGGGCTGAACAGGCTGCCCCTCATCCGGCTAGTATCCCTTCAGGGAGTAAAAATATGCTGTGCACTACCCGGCTGCGTCTCCTCTGGACCTTTCTGGTCGGCTACTTTGTGGCGAGTAACCTGAACTGGGGTATCGCCGCGTTTCTGCTGAACCCCTGGGCCATGCCACGGTTCGACGGCTTCATGCGGGTCGGCGAGGCGGCCGGCGGCATCAACATTGTGAAGATGGTGGTGGGGTTTCTCCTCCCCCAGTTCGTCGCTGTGCTCCTGGCCGCGTCGCTGTCGAAGCCGTCTGGCTGGGCAGGCAGGGCGACCTACGCCAGCTTGCTGGTCGGCATCGCGGGGTTCTTCGGCACTTACACCTTCCTCTCGGGGTGGGGCAACGTGAACTGGGTGCCCCTGATGGCCGCGGCGGTGGCGGACACGAGCTGCCTGATCCTGGGGACTCTTATCACGGGCTACCTCCAGCAGTTCGGTAAACGGGGACATGCCTCATTTCCGCAGCGCAAATGAGGCATGTCCCCATTATCCGGGGCGCAAGGTGCCGTCGAGGACCGCGTCGACCCGCTCGATGACCTCCGCCACCGGGATGAGGTCCATCGCTCCCGGGCTTCTGACCCGCTCACCCCAGCGTAGCTCGTCTACGGGCTTGCCGAACTCCTGCGCGACCGCCTCAGGGTAGCGGTCCACCACCAGCCGCTGACTGAAGTACGGCCCGGTGCGGTGGCGGTTCGACGTGGCGTACAGCCCCACCACCGGCGTGCCGGCCGCCGTGGCCATGTGGGCCGGACCGGAGTCCGGGCAGATCAGCAGGTCTGCAGCTTCCAGGATGGCAAAAAGTGCCTTGAGGCGGGTCTGCCCGATGAGATTGGTGACCTTCCCCGGGGCGCCGACGGCGCTGTGAATCTGCTCGCCGTACTCCCGTTCCAGCGCAGTGGGCCCGCCGGTCAGCACGACCCGGGCGCCCCGCTGGTCGATGAGATGGCGCGTCACGGCCGCATAACTCGCCACACTCCAGTTGCGGAAATTGCGGAAGCGCTGGCTCGAGCAGGGACTGATGACGCACAGCGGGCCGGAGCCCACTTTGAGGGCGTCCGCCTGGCGCCGGTCTTCGGGTGTGAGCTTGAAGTCCCAGCGGAGGTCCCGCTCCCGGATCCCCAGATGCTCCGCGAAACCGAACAGACCGTCCATGACATGCTGGGCTGGCGTCGCGGCGATCCTGTCGTTGGTGAACAACCACTGGAAATCCCTGGCACGGTCCCGGTCGAAGCCCAAGCGCACATCGGCTCGCACCGCGCAGCTGACGAGGTTCGCCCGCATGGAGGCGTGCATATGGAGGAGGACCGAGAACCGTCGTGCTCCCAGTTGCCGGCGAAGGGAGGCGAGGCTGGTCCAGGGGGCACTCTTGTCGAAGGTGATAAGCTCGATCCCCTCAGCGCCTTCCAGCAGCCCACGTTCGGTGCGGCCGATGATCCAGGTGATGCGCGTGTCGGGCCAGGCGTCCTGCAGTGTGCGCACCACCGGGAGGGCGTGACAGCAGTCGCCGATGGCGGATAGCCGGATGAGGCAGACGGACTCCGGCGCTGATTGCGGACCCTTCTGGGTATTTGGACGTGGCTTGGGCTGAGCGGTCACGGGCAGACAGTTACCACCGGACGACATCCACCTTGCCCACGCGCATCGCAAGACAGGACGGGAACGGCATCGTATACGAGGACACCCTCGTCAGCTATGCAGACCCGACCCTGTTTGATTCTGCGGCCTGGGTGGCCGCGCCCCTGGCGCCCGGCGACGCGGGTGGCCGCGGGGCAACGCTGTTCATCGAACACGGCGGCCAGCGCTGGGTGCTCCGGCATTTTTACCGCGGCGGAGCCATCCGTCGGGTCCTCCATGATCAGTTTCTGTGGCTGGGTGAGGAGCGCACCCGTTGTTTTCGGGAGTGGCGACTGCTGGACCGACTGCAGTCTCTCGGCTTGCCGTCTCCCCGGCCGGTGGCTGCCCGATACCGGCGGCGCGGCGCGGTGTACACGGCCGACCTCATCACCGTGCGCATCCCTGGAGTTGAGTCGCTGTCCACCCGCCTGCGCCGGGGCCCGACCGGCGCCGACCTGGGGCCCGAGGTCTGGATGGCTGTGGGCCGGTGTATCCGCACCTTTCACCGTGCGAAGGTCTTCCATGCTGACCTGAATGCCCACAACCTTCAGATCGATGGCGCGAACCGGATCTTCCTGCTGGACTTTGACCGGGGCCGGATCCGGACCGACCGGAGCAACTGGCGCGCCGCCAATCTGGCGCGCCTGCACCGTTCCCTGACTAAGATCAGCCAGGACGGCGCCGCGCAGTTCACTCCCCGGGAGTGGCGCTGGCTCCTGGCGGGCTACGAAGGTACCGGCTACAAAGGTACCGGACCTTAGTTGTTTGGTTTCTTTAGTTATTGCGTTGCCAATAACTAAAGAAACCAAACAACTAAGGTCCGGTACCTTTCTGATAGGGATCGGGCAGGGGCGGCGGGCGGCCCTTGAAACGCCGGTGGATCCAGTAGTACTGGTTCGGCACCTTGCGGATATGCGCTTCGAGCAGGACGTTGATCCGCAGGGCATCCGCTTCCGGGGTTGCTCCTGGAAAGTTCGTGAGTGCTGGCTGGATCTCGAGGGTGTAGCGCCCTGTCGAGGGCAAGCGCTGGGGAAAAACCGGGACGACCAGTGCGTTGCCGAGCCGGACGATCTCGCTCAGCGCAGTAGTGGTCATTGCCGGCTCACCAAAAAACGGGATCAGCGCGCTGAATGCCCGCCGGTGGCTCTGGTCTGGCGCGTACCAGACCGACGCCCCCTGGCGCAGCGCCCGGATCATGCGCCGCATGCTCTGTTTCGGAATCATCAGGGTGGCAGACCGGGCGCGGACGCGCCGGAGGACTTCATCGGCAAACGGATTCTTGTTGGGCCGGTAGAGACAACCGAGGGCGGGCGACAACTCGGGCAGCGTGCGGCCCGTGAACTCCTGGGAGCCGAAGTGCCCTGTGAGCAGCACCACGCCCCGACCGGTGGCGAGTGCTTGCCGGAGGTTGTCGGCCCCCTGTACCTCGACGCACTCCTTCACCAGGGCATCGCTGGCCCACCAGGCCAGGCCCTGTTCCATGAGCGTCATGCCCAGGGACGCGAAGTGCTCCCGGAGAATCAGGGCGCGCTCCGCCGGCGGCAGTTCCGGAAAGCACAGCGCGAGATTTGTGGCTGCGACGCGTCGTCGCCCGGGGAGCAGTACATAGATGAGCTTGCCGAGGCCCCGGCCCAGAGCCAGCTGGCCCCGCACCGGCAGGAGGGAGGCCAGCTTCAGCCATCCCAGGCCCAGCCAGATCAGCCAGTAACGGGGCTGCCAGAACCGGGTGAGGGGCTGCGGGGTCTCAGATGTGGTTGCCGTCGTCATGGAGTGCAGCAGACATCCTAGCAGTGCAGCCCTTGAAACAGCGGCGCCTCGCTCCCATAGAATAGGTTCCGTACCAATCCCTGGAGATGCCCTGTGAAGCGGATTCTGCTGTTCCTGGCCACCAACATCGCTGTCCTGGCAGTGCTTTCGGTGTCCATGCGCCTGCTGGGCATCGACCAGTATCTGGCCAGCACGGGCCAGGACATGGGCGGCCTGCTGGTCTTCGCGGCCATCCTGGGTTTCGGCGGCGCCCTCATCTCCCTGGCGATGTCCAAGTTCATCGCCAAGCGCTCAACGGGTGCCCGGGTGATCACCGAACCTGCCAACGCCCAGGAGGCCTGGCTGGTAGCCACCGTCCGGCGCCAGGCCACGCAGGCAGGTATCGGGATGCCGGAGGTCGCGATCTTCGATTCCCCCGAGGTCAATGCCTTTGCCACGGGCGCCCGGCGGGATGCCGCGCTGGTCGCGGTCAGCACCGGTCTCCTGCGCCAGATGAAGCAGAACGAAGTGGAAGCGGTGCTGGGGCACGAGATTTCCCACGTGGCCAACGGCGACATGGTGACGCTCACCCTGATCCAGGGCGTCGTCAACACGTTTGTCATTTTCCTGTCCCGCATCATCGGCCGCTTTGTGGACCAGGTCATCTTCAGGAGCGAACGGGGCCACGGCCCGGGGTTCTTTATCACCGTGATGGTTGCCCAGCTGGTGCTGGGCGTCTTGGCCAGCATCATCGTCGCCTGGTTCTCCCGGCAGCGGGAGTTTCGCGCTGACGCGGGTGGAGCCAAACTGGCCGGTCGCCAGAATATGGTGGCCGCGCTCGAAGGCCTGCAGCGAGCCCACGAGCCCGCCGCCCTGCCGGACGGCATGCAGGCTCTCGGCATTGCCGGTGGCCCGGGCCGCTTTGGCCGGCTGTTCATGACGCACCCGCCACTGCCGGAGCGCATCGCTGCCCTGCGGACCCCGTAGGAGCGCCTTCAGGCGCGATTATCAGTAGGGATCGCGCCTGAAGGCGCTCCTACGGGGTGGGCAGGTCTACTCCGGTCGTTCGTCGGGCTCCGCGCCGCTCGGCGGGGCTGGCTGTCTGGGTGCGCCGACGGGTTCCGGGGGCGGCTCCAGGTTTTCCATGAGGGAGCCGCTGGGGCCTGAGTCTGCCTCGATACCCAGATTGAAGGTGGCAAAGCCGGGCATCACGACCTGGTTCAGCGCCATGCCGACGACTCGCCCACGGACCGGCGAATAGATCAGGTTCTGGCTGTTGGTGACGGGATCGGTAACCGTGCCCAGGATGTCCCCGGTCGACACGCTCTGACCGAGACGGACCAGCGAGAACAGGATGCCGCCGTAGTCGGACCGGACCCAGGTCGAGCGGTAGTACACCGGCCGCGGCTCCGTCAGCAGATTCATCCGGTTGACGATGCCCAGCGCATCGAGCAGGCGGACGATGCCCGCCGTGCCCTCCCGGACCTGAGCCGATTGCAGTCGACCGGGCTCACCGGCTTCCAGGGTGACCGCAGGGATTCCCGCATCCACGGCCGCACGCCGCAGGGTACCGGCGGCGCCGGCGCTGTGCAGCACCATGAAAGCCCCAAAGCCATTGGCAAAGTCCCGCACGGCGGCCTTGCGCAGATCCGCCCGCAGTTGCGGCAGGTTCGTGCGGTTGAGCGAACCAGTGTGGATATCGACGAGCCCGTCGCAGTGCCGGATGATGTCGGTGAACAGCGCTGCTGCGATTCTGGACGCGGAACTGCCGGTGGCATTGCCGGGAAAGAACCGGTTGAGGTCCCGGCGGTCCGGAAGATACCGGGACCCGCGCCGGAAGCCCTCCAGATTCACTATGGGTACACCGATAACGGCACCCTTGACCCGGCCCGGATCCAGGTCCTGGAGTACGCGACGAATCATTTCGATGCCGTTGAGCTCGTCCCCGTGGATGGCCCCTGTCAGGCACAGTGTGGGCCCCTTGCCGACGCCGTTGACGACCAGCACGGGCGACCCGCCGGGTGTGCCGTCGAAAGCCTGACCACCAGCCCAGAGCAGGCGGCGACTCGAGCCCGCCGGGATCGTTTCCCCGAGGATTTCCATGACTTCGCCGCCGCCGCCACGCCGGTCGGCCGGTGGTGCAGGGCCTGAGGGCGGCACGTCCGTTGCGCCGGAGGCCGGGGCGCCCGGCGCCGCCGGCCTGGCGGGTGGTTGGTCGCCGCTGCAGCCGGTGGCTAATGCCGCGGCAAGCAGGAGAAATGACAACGGTGCCCTCATGCTGTGGAAGAATACGGGAGTGGCCGGCGTGTCACACCGGGGATGTGCGTTGTGTCGTCAGTTATTGTGAAACCTGTGGCAGTCTGTTCGGGTCCGGGTTGGTAACTTGTCGGTCCTTTCAAGGGTTGGGTTATGAAGCCGGCCTCCAGTTGCAACGGAACCTGAACCTGATGATCAGGCCAACCGTCGTTAAGACCTTCCGGGGCGCGTCCCGCTGCCTGCTGGCGACAGCTCTGCTGGTGGCCACCCTTTGCGCACCCCAGAGCCTCGTCCTCGCGGCACAAACCCTGCCCCGGCCTGCTGGTCTTGAGCCGGATATCAGCTTCTGGCGCAAGATCTTCGGTGAAGTCTCTACTGATGAGGCACTGGTCCACGACAACCGCTATCTGGGCGTCGTCTACGAGAAACTGGACCTCTCCGACCTGCAGTCCGATGGCGCCCGCCAGCGGGAGATGGACGCGGCCAAGGCCCGGTACTCCAGGATACTGACGCGACTTGCCGCCGGTGACCGGTCCGGTCTCGGCAGGGACGAGCGGCGGGTTCTCGCCCTGTGGGCCGGCCGCCCCGGCAGCAGCTCA
>SHZI01000015.1 GCA_009692345.1 Gammaproteobacteria bacterium
TGGTCGAAGTCCGCGTAGGTCTGCGGGCGGTCAAAACGCAGCATGGCCATGGCCGCCGGCACGTTCACCTTCATCAGGTCCCGAATCCCCAGGGTCTCGGTGCGCCAGGTGAGCTTCGCCACGTTGAAGAGCGGTGCAGACGTCAACCCGGCGAAAGACTCGTTGCCCGTGGGCGTCAGGATCGGGTAGTCGGTGGTGGGTTTCAGGAAGCCAAGCTCCGGATCCACCCGCCGCAGCAGTTGTCGCAGGTTGTAGTACTGGCGGAAAAAGCCGTGAAAGCCCCGCTCCATGTCGAAGGTCGTGCCATCCTTCAGCCGGTCCGTCCAGGCGCCAGCCCGGCCGCCGAGGAAGGTCTCCCGTTCAAGCACCGTCACCCGGACACCCCGCTCGGCCAGCACTACGGCAGCCGCGAGACCAGCCAGGCCACCGCCGATGACGATGGCTGAGGTCGGGACGGATGGCCGTTCCAGGCGCCCATTGAAGGCTGGCAGGGCAACGCGCCGGGCATGTCTGGAGGGCGGTGGAGACATCTAGTGCCGCACGATCAGCACTACACCCACGATTAGCAGCGCGGCACCGAGGATCCGCCAGCCATTCATCTCGTGAGGTGCAAACCCCATCCAGCCGTAGTGATCCAGCGCCAGCGACACCAGGAGCTGCCCACCGATCAGGAGGACCAGCAGCGGCGCCGAACCGAGTCGTGGCGCCAGGAACGCAGACGCCGCCACGTAGGTTGCGCCGAACAGTCCACCCAGCCAGTTGACCGGCGGCACGCCCCGCAACGCCGCTACAGAGGGCCAGTTGGCCCGCATCAGCAGCAGGTAGATCAGGATGGCCACGGTGCCGACCAGGAAGTTGCCGAGGGCAGCGAGGCCGGGATCACCGAGATACTGGCGCAGCTGGGCGTTCAGCCCCACCTGCACTGAAAGACCGCCGCCGATCAGCAGCGCAATCCCCATCAGCCACAGAGACACGGGGTCAGGCCTGACGCTGACGGGAGGCTGCCGGGGCGCGCAGCTCGCCGAGCGTGTGCTCCAGAATATCGAGCCCCTCGTTGACCAGCGCATCGCTGGCCGTCAGTGCCACGAGGAAGCGCACCACATTCTTGTGCTGACCACAGGACAGCAGGATGAGCCCATTGCAGGCCGCCGCCAGCACCAGGTCCCGCGTGAGTTCGGCATCTGGCTGATCGGCCTTGCCGTCCCGGACCAGTTCCATGGCCACCATCGCCCCCAGGCCGCGCACGTCGCCGATGCAGCTGTACCGGCTGGCGAGACTGCGGAGCCGCCCCGTGATGAGCGCGCCGATGGCATTGGCCCGGGCTGGCAGCTGTTCTTTCTCCATGGCCTCCAGGACCGCCAGTCCGGCGGCACAGCCAATCGGCGAAGCCGCGTAAGTGCCGCCCAGACCGCCCGGCGCCGGGGCATCCATGATCGCAGCCTTGCCGATGACGCCTGCCAGCGGGAAGCCCCCCGCGAGGCTCTTGGCCACGGTCATCAGGTCCGCCTCGACACCGGAGTGCTCCAGGGCAAACATCTTTCCCGTGCGGCCGAAGCCGGTCTGGATCTCGTCGGCGATGAGGACGATCCCGTGCTGATCGCACAGCGCGCGGAGCGCTTTCAGGAATTCGGCTGGGGCGATGTAGAAGCCACCCTCCCCCTGCACCGGCTCGACGATGATGGCCGCCACCCGCTTAGGCTCGATGTCCTCGATAAACAGGCGCTCGAGACCGCCGAGCGCGTCGGCCACGCTGACCCCGTGATAGGCAATGGGAAAGGGCGCGTGGTAGATCTCGGGAGGAAACGGGCCGAAACCTGCCTTGTAGGGCGTGACCTTGCCCGTAAGGCCCATGGCCAGCAGCGTGCGGCCGTGGAAAGCCCCGCCAAAGCTGATGACGCCGGTGCGCCCGGTGTGCACCCGGGCGATCTTCACCGCGTTCTCGACGGCCTCGGCGCCCGTCGTGACGAACAGCGTCTTCTTCGGCGTCTTGCCCGGTGCGAGGGCGTTGAGTTTCTCGGCGAGGGCCACCGCCGACTCGTAGGGCGTGACCATGAAAGAGGTGTGGCTGAAGCGGTCCAGCTGCCGGCGCACGGCAGCCTGGACGCCAGGGTGCAGGTGGCCGGTGTTCAGCACGGCGATACCAGCGCCAAAGTCGATGTACCGGCGACCCTCCACGTCCCAGAGCTCGGCATTCGCGGCACGGTCCACGTACACGGCCAGCTGGCTCGGCATGCCCCGGGCCATGGCCTGTTCCCGGCGCTGCTGCAGTTCTTTGTTGCTGCTCATGGTTGCTCCCGGTCGTTCGTTCTGGGGGTGGGCCCGGACGATATTGTACGGCCGCAGGTCCGGTGCCGGGCCTACTTCCAGGCCGCCCGGAAGTCCCGGTGCACGGCCAGCGGATCCTCGCCCGTACCCGCAGACTTGGCGATTTCCGCGGGCCTAAAGCCCGAGCTGATCGCCAGCACCCGGACCTCGCGCTGCGCCAGCGCAAACTGCACCCGCCATTCCTTCACCTTGAGCCGGAAGTCGGCGCCGTCCCGCCGGATGCGCCGATAGGCATGGGGCTGGGGGCCCAGCACTAGCGTGGCCGTGATCCTCCCCCGCAGCCCGAAGCCGGTCCGGGCCTCGATCCAGGCGGCCTGCTCCTCGGCCAGCGGCTCGAAGTGCACGGTGTAAGCCGGGATGGGATCGGGCGGCGTCTGCCCGCCAACGGTCCGCTCAACGGCGAGCGCCTCATCCTGCAGCCAGCCCGTCGCTGCATCCGGATAGGCATCGGTGTAGGGAACGTAGGGCTTGATGTCGAGCACCGGCGTGCCATCGACCAGATCCACGTCCCGGATGTGGAGTGTCAGTCCCTCGATCCGTTCCAGGCGCACCGCCGAGAGGCCCAGAGGATTCGGCCGGTAGGGCGAGCGGGTGGCGAAGACGCCCTTGCGACCCGACGCGCTGCGGGGTGGCAGCACCTTGGGGCGCCAGGTGGTGTTCAGGTGAAACCAGAACAGCACCCAGACGCGCTCCCAGCCCTCCAGATCCTCCAGTGCGTGCTCGAAATGCCGATCCGGATAGAGTTCGATGCGGGCGGTGGCATCAGTGGCGGCGGCGGGTTGCCGGGCAGCCTCGGCCTTGGATTTCAGCGGGCTGTGGACGACGCCGATCGGTTGCAGGTTGAGTCGGGTGGACACTGCCGCAACCTCAAGACGGCGAAGTGCTGGCGAACTCAGCGATCCGCCGGGCCAGTTCCACTCCCTGATCCTCGGTGCTGTAGAAATTTGCGTCCTTCAGCAGCGCATGGGGCTGCCCCCAGGCACCGGGCAGGTGCGCCAGCCACCGTTCCGGCCCCATGGCGCCGCCGGCAAAGGCCGCGCTGTACAGAGTCAATACAGGTTTCTGCCATCCGGCAAGGACCTCCCAGGCCCGGGCGTTGGCGAGCGCCGCCGGGTCGTCCGCCAGGATCGGCAGGATCATCGGAAAACGCCTCGGGCCCGTCTTGTAGCTCTCATCCGGACAGGGCGCGTCGAAGGCGGCGCTGATCTCCGGCCGGAGCTTTTGCACCACACCGTCGTTGACCATCTCGCCCTGGGGGAACCGGGGCATGGCGAACTGCTCTTCGCGCCACTTGATGAACCAGGCGTTGCCGCTGCCCTGCCCGGTGGGGAGATTGGTGTTGCTGAGCACGCGGCTGGCGAAAAACTCGGGGCGCTCGGCACTGCCTTCATGGAGAGGCAGTACATGCTATTGCTGTCTGTCGCGGCGCTTGGGCTGCTGGTTCTCGGCATCGTCTGGCTGCGCCGGTGAGCAACCCGCCAGGCCAACCGGCAGGCTGAGAGTTAGGCGGACGAGACTGAGGTTCATTGTGCTCATCGTTGTTTCCCTGTTCAAAATTCGGGGTCAGACGGCAATTTCTGTGTAATTGCCGTCTGGCCCCGATTGCGTCTGGTCTTCACCGCGCCTCGTCGAGGATCGAGCCCTCGGCGATGGGCCGGCCGATCGCGAGTTGCAGCGCCCAGCTGTCGTTGTCCACGTAGCCGAGGGAAAGAATGATGGGGCCCAGAGGCGTATTGGCTCCCAGGTTGCCGGATATCCCGTAGACCGCTCCATCGTCCGCCTCGTCGATGGGTTCACCCATACGCCCGGCCTGGAGCCGCAGACCGGCGTAGATGGTCTGGCCGAACAGGGACTGGATATCGGCGATCTTCCAGTTGTAGCGGGTCCCCGCTACCCAGTAGCTGTCACCCCGCAGCTCCCCGTACTGGAGGCCGGGAAAGGTCCGGATGCCGCCCAGCTGGAACTCCTGCGTGGGCGGCAGCTGGCCGTTGAGCCGCTTGCCGCCACCCAGAATGAAGGAGAGGGCATCCCCCCTGAAGGGGTAGAACTTGCTCAGGACCCCCTCGGCCAGGCCGTAGGACTCCTGGCCACCGAGCCACGCCCCCGAGCTTACGAGCCGTGCGTTCAGAAAAGTGCCGCGGGTTGGCAGGCTCGCGTCGTTGCGGGTGTCGTAGACGAACCGGAGCTGGGCGCTGGAATCAACCTGCCTGTCGATGTTGGGGAGAACAGTTGCCCCCGTATCCCGCTGTGCGTCGAGCCAGCCGCTACGCAGCCCGGCGCGGATCTGGGCCCGGGGGCCCAGGTTCATGCCCGCGTCGATCTGGCCATAAAGCTGCCGGAGTGCGTAGGTGGCAACCCTGTCGCCCTCGTCGTAGATGTCTTCCCGGTCGTTCTCGAATCTGATTAGCGGCTCGATGAAAAAGTGCTGGGGCACATCGAGTGGCTGGTAGAGACTGGTCTGCAGCAGCGACTGCTGGCCGAACTGAATGGCATTGCGCCACTCGCCGCCCCGCTGATTCAGCCAGGTCCGGTCATAGTCGGCACGAATCACGGCCTCGAGATTGCCGACGCCGCTCGCCGTAAACCCCAGGTCGAAGCGCACGAACCGTGGACCCCAGGACTTTTCCACGGCCCGGACTTCCAGTGTGGTTGCGTCCCGCGGTCCGGAAAGCACGTACTCCACCCGCTCGAAATCGCCGAGCGCATAGATCCGGGCGGTGTCAGCGACGATCTGCGCCGTGGTCACCTGCTTGCCCGGGGCAACGATCTCCAGCTGCGTGCGCACATAGTCTGGACTGACACGCTTCAGGCCCGTCACTTTGACGTCGGCCAGCCGCATCGGGCTACCGCTCTCCCGGCTCAGGGACTGGCGCCAGGCCAGATACTGGTCTTCCGGCAAGGCGTAGCGCCGGAGTTTCGCCTGTTGTGCCAGCGCGGCTGCACGCCCGAGAGGTACCGCCTCCGGAATGCGCTGGAAGGAGGCTGAGCCGATGTCGCCCATGGGCACCACGATGCTCACGTCAACGTCCGTGAGGGTGGCCACCTGTGCCTTCTGGTTGGCCTCGATCATCACGTCCAGGGAACGGCTGGCCAGGTCCAGGGTGGTGGTCAGGTTTTCCGGTTGCGGCGCCGGCGATTCCAGAGACACGGCGATCACCACGTCGGCGCAAAGGCGCCGCGCAACGTCCACGGGCAGGTTACGCATCATCCCGCCGTCGGCCAGAACCATGCCCTCCATAAGCACCGGGGAGAAGGCGCCAGGGACTGACATGCTGGCGCGCATGGCGACCGACAGGTCCCCATCCTCGAGCACCACCATGTCGCCAGCCAGCATGTCCGTCGCCACGGCACGGAAGGGGATCGGCAAATCGTCGAAGTCCTTCGTGGACCGGGCAGCGGTCACGAGACCACGGATGACATCCTCGATGTTCTGGCTCTTGAGCAGGCCGCCGCCCCCCTGCAAACGGCCACCCTTGATGCCAAGATCAAGACTGTTCGTGTAGGTAATGCCTGCCAGCTTCCTGTTGATGGGCATCCGGTCCCGCGCGCCCTCGGAGCCCACGGTCTTCGACCAGTTGATGGCCAGCACCTCCCGCTCGATTTCCTCCGGCGGCATGCCGGACGCGAACGTCCCGCCGACGAGTGCGCCCATGCTGGTGCCCACGACGCAACTGATCGGAATGCGCATCTCGTCGAGAACCCGGAGCACGCCGATGTGGGCCGCACCCTTCGCGCCACCGCCGCCGAGCACCAGGCCGATGCGGGGACCGGCAGGGCTGACGGGCGGGGGCCCCTGCTCAGCCGCCAGCGGCAAGGCGACGAGCAGGCTGATGAGGACCGGCACCGGGACCGTTCGCGAGTGAACTCTGGCATTCATCCCCGTATTCTTACACTGAACCCGGGTCCGGGACCCAGGTGACAGCACCTGCTGCCGCCCCCTAGACTAAAGCCCTGAGTCCCTGCCAGAGACTGGTTCCATGCAAGCCACCCTCCTCGCCCTGGTGCTGACCGGCCCGCTGCTGGTCTCCCTGGCATTGGCCCAGGGCGATCCGGCGTTTGCGGACCTCGATCAGGCCACTGAAGAAGCGCGCTCGGTTCTCCAGACCGAGCGCAAGACGCTCGTCGCCCAGGGGCTCGCGCTGTCAGTGGCTGAGGAGAAGGCCTTCTGGCCCGTCTATGACCGGTACATGGCAGAGCTGAAAACCGCCGGTGATCTGCGCGTGAAGGTCGTCACCGACTATGCCGCGAGCTACGACGACCTCAGTGAAGACACAGCCCGGGAGCTGCTCGCGAATTCCCTCAAGTACCAGGAGAAGATCCTGGACATCCGCAAGGGCTACGTCCGCAAGTTCCGGAAGGTGCTGCCCGCAATCACGCTGGCCCGGTTCTACCAGATCGAGAACAAGATCGATGCGATCACCAATTTTGTGCTCGCCCGGGAGATTCCCCTGGTGCCGGCCGTGCCGAGCTCCCAGCCTATCGCGCCGCCAGGGCGCTAGCCGTCGGGTTGCGTGGGGAGTGGCTTGCTTCTTCCGTGGCAGCACGGCATAAGGCTTACCGCCGAGGGCATTCGAGATATCAGCGTTAGCCTTCTGGGCCCGGACGCTGTTGCCTGCCGCGTCCAGGGGCGGCGAGATCACCGCGATGCCGAACTTGCCGGGTGATACGGCAACGATGCCGCCGCTGGCGAGCGTGGCCGCCATGGTGGCCAGATCCCTGGCGTTGACGCTCACGGAACATTGCTCGGTGTAGATGTTGGTGGCCTGGTCAGGGTTTGCCTTGATGTGGCCATAGGCATACAGCAACCGCGCAATCGCCTGGTTGCGGTGGTGGCGAAGGCGTCCCGGATCGACTGGCAGGAATACTGACAGGGCCCGCTGCCCGGGCATTTCCTGCCGGGCAGGGATTCGGGGGACATGCTGGCGGGGGCCAATGCCGCCGAAGTGGCCCGGGTGCTGAATGCAAGACTGCGCGCTGCCGTCGAGCAGTCGGTCAACGCAGCTTCGGCATCACCTGCTCCGCAAACAGACGCGTCTGCCTGATCATCGCCTCCTGGCGCGCGCCGTGGGGCGTGGCCACCGGGGAGCCGCCCAGCAGGTTGACGTGGTCCAGGCCCATCCCGATCAGGGCCTGCAGACGATCGAAGCACTTCGCCGGCGGCCCGCAGATCGAAAACCAGTCGACGAACTCATCGTCCACCATCTGCAGGTGCGAACCCTCGTTCTGGGCGTGCCGGGCCATGTCGTAGCCTGACTTCATCTGGACCGCCAGCGCCTTGAGTTGCGGGGGCAGGTGTTCTACGGGTGAGTCCTTCATGCCGGCAAAGTGCGCCACCATGCCGGAGATCATGCGGCCAAGGTCTATCGCCCGCTGCTCATCCGGATCACACACGAGGTTGATGTAGGCACCGACGCTTAGCGTGGAGCGGTCCCGGCCGGTTTCCTGCAATCGCGCGTTCAGGGTGTTCAGGGCCCACTCGATGCGTTCTGGTGCACTGCCCACCGCAAAGGTGATCCGGTCTGCAATGTCGGCCGCCATGCGAATGGTTGCGGGGCCCGTGCAGGCAATATCCATGGGTACGGTGGGCAACTGGCCGGGCTCCAGCCAGCGCATCTTGGAGCTGGTGTCACCCCGCATGACGGTCTCACCGCGCAGATAACCCCGCACCTGCTCCACATAGGTGCGCAGTTCAGCTGTCTTGCCATTGGGCCGGCCGATATGCGCTGCCGACGAATCGCCCCGGCCGATGCCGCAGCGGGCCCGGCCGTTGGACTCGATCTGCAGGGTGGCCAGCGCGCCGGCCGTCACGGAGGAATCCCGGGTGACCGGATTGGTGACCCCGGTGCCGAGGTAGAGCCGCGTCGTCTGCGCGGCGGCCAGGCTGAGCTGCCCGTAGGGTTCCGGGCTCAGGCACTGGGTGTCGGGGCACAGCAGGGCATCAAAGCCGAGCGCTTCGATTTCGACAGCCAGTCGCGCGGTGTAACCCGCCGACGGCTCCATGACGATGCCAAATTCAACCTTAGCCATGTGCCGATGATTCCATGTGCGGTGATGCAGCGTAAATCTAGTGCGCGCCGACACCCAGCATGCTGGAGGAGCGGGCTTCCGTCGGATCGATTCTCACTGGCCGGCCACTGCGCAGCCAGACAGCAAGCGCGAAGGTGAAAGCGGCCAGGTTCGCCAGGCCGACCAGAATGATCGGGCCTGAGATCCGCCAGTAGTCGAACAGAAAGCCCCCGACGAAGCTCGTAACGAGGATGCCCACCGAGCCACAGAAACCAGCCAGGCCGATCACGGAGCCCCGGACATTCACGGGAGTCTCCTGGCCCAGCAAGCCGGTGACCGACAGGATCACGCTCATCTGACCGATACCCACCAGCACGCAGCCCAGGTAGCCGATGGGCGAGAACGGGTGTTCCTGCAGGCCAAGCAGCGTATAGCCCACGGCGCCCAGTAAGAGGGCGCCCACGACACAGGCGAGGCGGTGAAAGCGATCGATGAGCCACCCCGCCACGGGCGCCCACAGCAGGGCCGTGCCCTGGATGAGCGCAAACATGAGGCCGGCCTTCGCCAGCGCCTCGGGCCCATCGAGGCCCTCATCCCGCGCGACGCGCTGCAGCCACAGGGACACGAACGTGGCCACGAGCGTCAGGTCCGCCCGGGAAATAAACGAGCCCGCATAGCAGACCAGCAGCTTGGGATTCTCCCGGCCCTGCTGAATGCCAATCTCGATGACCCGACGCAGGCTTAACCGGGCACTGACGCCGGTTGGCGTTCCGCCCTTAAGGCCCCACTGCATCATCAGCGCCGTAAACGCCGCTAAACCGGCCATGACAAACAACATGTACCGCCCGGCATCCGCGCTGCTCAGCCCCTGAGCCTGAAAGACCGCTGGGAGCGCCGCAAAAAGCGCTGTGGCCAGGCCAATACCGAGGCCATTAAGCACACCACCGGCACCCGCCAGCTTGCCCCGGGACCCTTCGGCGGGGTAGTCGGCCGCCGTGACGGCGATCATCACACCAACGCCAGCCAGTCCAATAGCGTAGATGAACCGGCCCACATAGAGATCCGCGATGCTGTTGGCCAGACCGTAAACGGCGAAGCCCGCACCGGCGATCAGCGTGCCTGCCGCGTAGATCGGGCGGCGGCCGACCCGGTCAGACAGTCCACCCGCGAAACTCACCAGGAGCAGCACCACGATTTCGTGCATGGTGATGAGCAGGCCAGTAACCTGCCCGTGCTTCTCCGGGGGTATGCCGATGATCTCGGTCAGGACATAAGGCTGGGAGAAGCTGAGAAAGCTGATGACCGGCATGATGGCCATGCAGACATATAAGTAGGTCCAGGCGTTGCGCCCGGTCATGCCCGTGGCGAATTCGATGGGTCCAAGCCGGTAGCCGGGCGCGGCGGCGGCAGACAGTGTGTTGCTCAAGGTTCTGGTCTCCGTGTCCGCAGCAGGGTCAGGGGTGCTGGGCGGAGTATGGCGCAGGAGTCCCCGGGCCCGCACAGGGGTTACAGTTTGTTACAGTCACCCGTCCGGTGCGCGGATAAAGTTTCGCCAGCTGTCAGGAGAATGCTCATGAAGAAAGAAGCCAAGATCCGCCCCTTCTGGTACTCGGACGTCTGGCTGTTCCCGAAGCTCATTACGATCGTCACGAGCCTCGACAAGGACGGCAAGGTCAACGCGGCGCCCTACTCCCACATCATGCAGTACGACGTGATGACAAAGAACCCGCGCATGATCATCGGCTTTCGCCAGGACTCCCACACGTTCCAGAACATCTGTGCAACGAAAGAGTTCGTGGTCAATTGCCCAACCGCGGACTATCTGGACGACATGATGGAGACGGCGCGCTTCTATCCCGAAGGCGTCAACGAACTGGACCACACGCGCTTCACGATGATTCCCTCCCTGCACGTGAAGCCGCCCACCATCGAGCAGTGCCCGCAGATCGCCGAGTGTGTCGCCGAAGAGATCGTCAGGCTCGACAAGAGCAGCGGCATCGTGATTGCGCAGATCAAGGCGCTGGTCTTTGACGAAGAACTCATCGAGATGGGCCGTGAAGACCGCATCCGCAAGATGAACCTGCCCATCGGCCTGGGCGATGAAGACCGCCAGGACTACTTCCACACCACCATCGGCGGCCATCTGTCCGTACACCAGCTGGGTGAAGCCCCCGGCTCCACCAGGGGCAGTGAAGTGCGGCTGAGCATGGCCTGGGATGCAGACGCCCTCCAGTCCCTGATGACCATCCCGCCCATGGTGCGCAAGATGGTGACGGACCAGACCGAGGAGTACTGCAAGTCCAGGGGTGACGACAAGGTGACCAAGGCCCGGATGGATGCCCACGCCGTGGAGCAGGGCATGACGCCGGAGCTGATGGAACGGTTCCAGAAGAAGAAAAAGACGGCCTGATACGGCCGGCTCTGATCAAGCCTGACTAAGGGGAGAGGCGGTTATGACCGTAGGGCGTTTCATCGTCCGTAGCCTGGGTGTGCTGGCGGTACTGGGCGTCGTCGGCCTCGGTATAGCCCTGTGGGCCTACCGGGATATTCCGGCCGCTGAACTGGAGGCCCGTTACGCCGGGCCCACCTCGCGCTTTATCAACATCGATGGTGTCCGGATGCACTACCGGGATGAGGGCACGGGCCCTGTCGTGGTGCTGTTCCACGCCAATTTCTCCAACCTGATCGACTGGGATCCCTGGGTCGAGGCGCTCAAGGACCAGTACCGGGTGGTGCGGGTCGACATGACCAGCCACGGCCTCACCGGCCCCGACCCGACGGGTGACTACACGCTGCCCCGGACGCTGGAACTGACCGAACGCTTGCTTGACGCGCTCGGGATTGAGAAAGCGACGCTGGGTGGCACGTCGCTGGGCGGCACCGTGGCGATTCACTACACCGCCCGCCATCCGGAACGCGTCGAACGGTTGATCCTCCTCAGCCCCGGCTCACTGGAGGGCAAGGAGAAGATGGCGCGCGGCACCGTGCCGAAGGCCGGTTACGTGCTCAAGTACATCATGCCCCGGGCGCTGCCGGAGTTCATGCTCCGCAGCGGCTTCGGCGACCCGTCACAGCTGCCGGAGGCCCTCGTCGACCGCTGGTACGACCTGTGGATGCGGGAAGGCCAGCGGGAAGCGCAGCTCGACCGCCTGTCCCAGTACGTCGCCGGCGATATCGAGGGACTGATTCGTTCCATTCGCGTGCCGGTGCTCCTCCTCTGGGGAGAAGCCAACTCCACGGCCGTCTTTGCCCAGTCGGTCGAATTCCGGGAACTGCTCCACGACACCCCGTCCCTGACCTTCATCAGCTATCCGGGAGTGGGCCACATGGCCGTCGAGGAAGCGGGACCGAGAATCGGCAAGGATGTGCGGGCCTGGCTGGATAAGCCGATCTGATGCGCGTCGACGTCATCCTCTCGCCGGACACCTCGCCGGGTGAGGTGCGCGAGCTCGGCCTGCTGGCTGAAGGCTATGGCATCAACGCCGTGTGGAGCTCCAATTACCCCTCCTCCCGGGACCCGTTTCTCACTCTGGCCCCGCTGGCCCTTTCCTCAACGCACATCCGGCTCGGCCCACTGGTCATCACGGCCTATGAGCAGCATCCCTTCAAGACCGCCAAGGCGCTGGCCACGCTCAATGAGCTGTGCCACGGCCGCGCCAACATCCTGATCGGGGGCCCCACCGGCGTGAATGCCGCCATGGGCATGGGTGTGGAGCGCATGGTGGGGCGGGTGCGGGAGAGTGTGGAGGTCGTCAAGGCGGCAGGCCCCGCCCAGCCGCTCAACTACAAGGGCAAGATCTTTCAGGTCTGGAACTACCAGCCCACCTGGGCCACCGACACCCCGCCGCGCATCTACGTGGGCGCCAACAAACCCCAGATGATGCGCATGGCTGCCGGCGTGGCGGACCACATCATGGTCGGTGACCCCCTGCCCCGCCGCTTCGCCAGCACCCTGGCGATGCTCGACGGGTTTCTGGCGGAGGCGGGCCGCACGCGCCAGCAGGTCAACATCAGCGGCCTGGTCGCCTGGCACGTCAAGGCGGACCGGGCCGAGTCGATGACCGAGGCGCGCCAGCAGCTCGCCCTGCGGGGCATGCTGGATACCTGGTACCTGGAGGAGTTCCTGACCCCGGACGAATGCAGCCTCGTCGACAGAAACCGCAACGCGTTCTTCAAGGCCTACAAGGACCGGAGTGGCGTCGTGCCGGGCGTGCCGGAGGCCGTGCTGCAGAAACTGGTGGACCACCTGAGCCTGGCCGGCACGCCCGCCGATCTCGACCAGCATATCGAGCGGCTTCTCGCGCTCGGGCGGCTGGGACTGAACGAGGTGGCGCTGAAGCTTCACGACGACCAGGCGGCCGCCATCCGCCTCATCGGCGAGCGGGTCGTCCCCGCTCTTCATTAGCCACCGGCACCGGAACAAGGCCAGAACAGATGCCCCCCGATAATGTCCCCGACGACTTCGTCGCCAGCCCCCTGCGGGACAACTGGTACCAGTCCAGTTCGTTCTATGGCTCGTCCTTCGCGCTCATCACGTCCGTGGACGAGACGGGCGTGACGAACATCGGCCCCTATCAGCTGAGCTTCCCCTTCGAGGTCATCAAGCGGCGGTCCTGGATGGTAATCAGCAGGCCAAGTTCCAACACGGTCGCCAACGTGCGGCGCAACCTGAAGTGCGCCCTCAATTTTGTCGAGTACGACCGGGCGCAGATCGAGACCATCCTGAAATTTGGCTATCCGGGGCAGACAACCGCGGAGAAGACGGCCTACAACACCTTCACGCTGGTCGACAGTGCGACGCCCGGCCGGACCGGTCCGGGCATGCCCCAGATCATCAAGGAGGCCTATCAGGTTTTCGAATGCACGCTGGATGTGGAGAGAATCGCAGCCAACCCGATCCTCCGGGACTCGCCCTCGGCCCACCTGCTGCTGAACATCGACAACATCCTCGTCAAATCGCGCTGGAAAAGCCTGATCGACGGCAGTGGCGACGAGATGCCCCGCGTGCCCCTGACCTACGGCTTCCGGGGCGGAGCGACGTTCTGGTTTGGCGAAGCGCAGCCCGCCTACAAGCTGCCAATCCCGGACCTGGGGATGCGCCACGAGGTGGTGCACTACGAGGCGAACCGGCTGGATGACGTCGTGCGCTTCACGCTGGACGCTTCGAAGACTCTCACGGGCATTCCCCGCCCGTTCCTCCGCCAGGTGCTGGAAGGGATCGTGCGCCAGGCGAAGGCGCGGGGCGTGACCGAAGTGAACCCGGAGTTTCTCGCCGCGCTTAACAAGAAGAGCGGCTAGCCGCTCTCCTGCATTTCGTTGGTGCCGGGCTGCTCCCTAGCGCGGCAGGCCCCGAACCGCTGCCACCTCGGTCGGCAGCCGCTGAATTTTCGGCCGACGCTTCTTCTGGGCGTGCCACAGATCATAGGCAGACTGCATCAGCAACCAGGATTCAGCCGAGCCGCCCAGCGCGGCCGCCAGCCGGATCGCCAGCTCTGCGCTGACAGCAGCCCGCCCATTGACCACTCGGGAGAGCGCCACGCGGGAAACGCCCAGACGGCGGGCGAATTCAGTGACTGTGATGCCACCCCCAACGCGCAGCACCGTATCCTGAAGAACCTCACCCGGGTGCGGTGGGTTGTGCATTCGCATGATGTGCAGTCCCTCAGTACCGCCCAATTCCCCCGTCAGGGGGTGGAATCGCCAGCCTGAGAGATCCAGTTCTCCAGGACGTTGTGCTTTGTCGAGCACACCAAGTTGTAGCCGCAACCGCCGAGCGTGCTTCGGTTGGATACCGGCCTTCGATCCATTCTCGAAGAAACGCCTCAGTCCACGAGTGACGGTCGAGTAAGCGGACAATCACCTCTTTTTCGCTGGAAACTCCGAGACCAGCCGCACCGCGCCCCGCGCTTCCGTAGCGTGGGTCCGCAGGCCACTGTCGGGTTCCTGCGCGACCAGGTGATCCCGGTAGTACTGCACCGGCCAGTAGTGGCCATTGCGGGTAAACGTGGCGCGCTCCGGGTGGGCGGTCACGTCCAGGTTGAACGCCTGGGCGAGGGTTCGGTTGGTGGAGGGCGCGGGATCGTCGGTGTTGATGACAGCCAGCGCGAAGTCAGCGCAACGGCCGTGCTCGCGGGCACCCCAGCTCCAGTCCACGAAGCCGCGAATCTGAAAGGGATCGAGCAGCACCATCGTGACCCGGGCAGGGGCCTGCTGGCCCGCCCGCCAGGCCCCGCAGATGGCGTCGGGCATGAAGGTGCCCGAGCTGTGCGCGATCAGGTGCAGTTCGCGCAACGTGGTAACTCCGGCCAGCGTGGTTCCCAGCCGGCTGCCGATGGCCTGCGCCGTGGCCGCCGCCCGCAGGCGCTGATCGGACGCGGGGGACCAGCGCACGAACCGCACGGCGGCATCGGGCACGTCCTGATAGCGGGTCTTCAGACGGGTTACGGTCTCCACGAGCAGCGGACTGTCGGCATCGCCGCTGCCGTGAATCACGAGGACCAGCGTCGAAACGCCGGGGGGCAAGTCGAGCACCGGTGTTGGTGCGGCGACCGGCTGGCGCGCGTAGATCTCCAGTGCACCGACCACCAGACACACCACCGCGGCCAGCGTCGCGACGATCCGCGGGGCCCTGCCCTTCACGTCAGGCTATCTGCGACTGGAGGATCTGCCCCGTACAGCACGTCGAGCTGCTCAACGAGCACGGGCATGTCAGCCGTCACCTGCAGACCGAAGGGCTTGAGCATCCCGTTCCAGTAGCGGGTGTGGAGCGGCTTCCAGATGGCCAGCGCCCGGACCGGCGGGCCGTCCACGGCCGTATGGCGCTCGTCGAGGGCGCCGAAGGTCACTTCCTCCAGGCCGGTGAGCTGCACGAGCAGGCGGGGCTGGCCCAGAAAGTCGATCAGGATGATGGGGTCACCCACCCGGGGCTCCGGCTGGGTCGTGTGCGCGACGATCCAGGGCAACGTGAAGGAGCCGGTCTTGTCCCCCGCCTCGATAAGGGCCAGCACCTGCTCCGTGCTCTCGTGGTCCAGGCCAATCCAGCGCACCTGGCAGGCGCCCGCCGCAGCGAGGCGCGGCCGGGCGGCAACGGCAGACTGCCAGAACCGGTCAAGGGTTGCAGCGTCGGGCCGGGCGCAGCCCTCCGGTAGGTAGTTGATTTCGGGCGACACCAGCGTTGTCCCGGCAGCACAGGCAGGGGACTGTAGTATTGCTGCCAGCCCCCCGCAACGCTTCAGGAGACTTAGCCCATGCTCAATCGCAGATCCATCCTGGCTGGACTCGGGGGCGTCGCCCTTACCGGCACCCTGCGTCCCGCCCGGGCCCTGGGCGGGTCCCCCGCCGGGCTGGATCTGGGCAACCGGCGGGACCTGCTGACCGCCCTCGCGAGGATGCGGGGCGCCATCGACGAACGCCTGTGCATCGGCTACGTGGTCGGGGCGCGCTATGCAGTCCCGGTCCACAAGGCCATTCCCATGATGGGGATACTCGCCGGCACCTTCAGCCAGTACCGGCGCATCAGCGCCGATGCCTTCGAATCCCGGGCCCTGGAGATCGCCTATTTCACGGATCTGGAGACCGGCAAGCTGCTGGAGAAGTGGAAGAACCCGGTTACGGGCGCGACCGTCGACGTGCCGCTGACCCGGATGGGTCCGTCCCGGGTCATCCTTACCGCCGACGGGCTGACGGTACCGAAGCTCTCCGGCGAGGCGGCCGGCCTGCAGCTGAAGCACATCTTTCAGCCGCCGGTGAGCGTCGGGGACGACGTCTGGATTACGGAACAGATCAACATCGACGGCCCAACCGGGCCCCGGCCCTTCGTCTACAACGAACTCAGCACCTATCACGCCCGCAGGTCCGATCTGGCGGATCCGCGACTCGCCACCGTGCCCACTCAGGTGCAGTACCAGAGCCTCATTACGTACCGCTCCTGGATGGGTTTCGGGGACACACCCGGGCACACGCTGGCCCGGGGTGCGGGGACCCGCGCGGCCACCATCGCGGACCTGCCGCCCTACTACGTGGAGCTCACCCGTCGTCTCCACCCCGACGTGCTCAAGGATCCCCTGGCGCTGCTCGCCACGGCGCCCTGACCGCACACTCAAGGACCTGCATCCCCATGATCGACCTCTACACCGCTGCCACCCCCAACGGCCACAAGATCTCCATTGCGCTGGAGGAACTCGGCCTGCCCTACACCGTGCATGTCATCGACATGGGCAAGCTCGAACAGAAGCGGCCGGAATTCCTCCACATCAATCCGAACGGCCGGATTCCTGCCATCGTCGATCGGGAGGCTGGTGATTTTCCGGTGTTCGAATCCGGCGCCATCCTGATTTACCTCGCGGAGAAGACCGGACGACTGATGCCTGCCGACATGAAGGGCCGCTCGACGGTCATCCAGTGGCTGATGTTCCAGATGGGCGGGATCGGCCCGATGATGGGCCAGGCGAACGTCTTCTTTCGCTACTTCCCGGAGAAGATCCAGCCCGCCATCGACCGTTACCAGACCGAAGTCCGGCGCCTGCTGGGCGTGCTGGACACGCACCTCGCGAACCGGAAGTACCTCGCCGGCGACTACTCCATTGCCGACATCGCCAACTGGTCCTGGGTCCGCACCCACAACTCGTCCGGCGTCACACTGGACGGCCTGCCCCATCTGAGCCGCTGGGTGACCCAGCTCGCCGCTCGGCCGGCGTGCCAGCGGGGTGTGGCGGTCCCGGCGGGCCAGGAGATGCCCACGGGCGCCGGGTCAGGAAAGGTCTAGCGCGTTCGCCTTGAGAGCTGCGAGGTCGATGCTTTCCAGTGCCCGGCGGTGAGTCGCCCGCAGGTAGACCCGGGGAGCAACGCCGGCTTGATGTGCTTCGAGCCAGCGGGCCGCGCAGAGGCACCACCGGTCACCGGGCTTGAGGCCCGGAAAACCTGACTCCGGCTGGGGCGTGCTGAGATCGTTGCCCCGGGACTGGGAGTACGCCAGAAACCCGGCGGTCACCGCCACACAGACTGTGTGGGAGCCGAAGTCATCCGCGTCAGTCTCGCAGCAGCCATTGCGGAACCACCCGGTCATCGGCCGGGTGCCGCAGGTCAGGAGCGGCTCGCCAAACACATTGAGCTGGGATCTGTCGTTACTGCCGCCGTCCATGCGGGGACGATAGCGCCGGAGAGGCGAATCCGCCAGTGGGCAGGAATGGCCGCTTAAGCAACCTGGCGAGCGACTCCTCCCGCTGACCCTCAACACCGATGGCCATATCCACCACGCGTCGGTTGGCGCTGCGGCTGCCAAACAGGCGGTCCCAGACCGACAGTACGGCCGAGTAGTTCGAATCCGTGTCCGTCTGCGTCGCGTGGTGGTGCACCCAGTGGATCGATGGCGTCACGATCAGGAGCGATAACCCTCGCTCGAGGCTCCGGGGCAAACGCAGATTGGAGTGGTGGAACAGGACAACCACGGCCAGCACTGTCTCGAACACGACCACACTCGCCAGCGGCACACCAGCCACGATGATCACCAGCGCCCGCACGAGGGCGGACAGCAGGACCTCACCAAAATGGAAGCGCAGCGCCGAGCTGGCATCGAGGAACTCATCCAGATGATGCACCTCGTGAAAGCGCCACAGCAGCGGCCAGCGGTGATTCAGGCGGTGCCACCAGTAGATCCAGAAATCGAGCAACAGCAGGTCGAGCCCCAGGCCGATTCCGCCCGCCAGCCAGTCCGGCCGCCAGACTGGCGCCCAGTGGGCCGCCGCCGCAGCAACCGGCACCACCACGACCCAGCCGAGGAGACCATTGAAGCCTGCCAGCGACAGATTGCGGCCAACACGGCCCAACCCGCCAAGGGCCCGGGCCACCGGGAACAACCGTTCGAGCAGGAGGAACGCCAGCAGCGTCAGCAGGACGATACCGCCCTTGGCCTGGAGAAAAAGAAGAATGCGATCCATTTGAGTGCCGGGAAGTATAGGCGTAGCCCCGCCTGTCCCACTGTTTCGCCCAGGGTAATAGGCTCGTGGCGGCTGCGGTGCTTCTGTGGAAGTGGATCTGCGCAAGGGCGCGCACAAGCAGCCGGACTTCCTGCAGCTCAATACCTTCGGCCAGGTGCCCGTGCTGGACGATAACGGCACGGTCATCCCTGACTCCAACGCGATCCTCGTCTATCTCGCCCGGCGCTACGGTGGCGAAAGCTGGCTGCCGGGCGATCCCGTTGGTGCGGCGGCGGTCCAGCGCTGGCTGTCCGTCGCTGCCGGCCCGATTGCCTTCGGCCCCGCCAGGGCGCGCCTGATCATGGTGTTCGCCGCCAACGGCCTGCGGATCGAGGCCAGTGAGCGGCAGTTTCACTGGCCCCTGGGACCGTGGCCGGAAGCTCTTCCCGGCTTCGAACTCTGACTCCAGAACCCGCGTTTCTCCAGCAATTAGCTGGAATCGCGACTTTCAGCGTCGCCATTGCTCGCCTACGCTCACTTCTTGCGCGCTTCCCGTGCGTTACTGGGAGATCATCTGTCAAGTCACGCTTGACAGCCTCCGGCTCCCGATGGCTATACTCAGCTTCAGCAGCAAGAGTCTCGAGCGACTCTTCGAGGACGATGATCGCACAGGTTTTTCACCGGCCTCCGTTCGTAAACTCGGAGACATCCTCGCGGCGCTGGACAATGCCCGGACCCTGTCAGACCTGCGCGTGTTTCCCGGGTGGCGGCTCCACCCACTGTCCGGCAGCCTGGACGGGCTCTGGAGCCTCACGGTAACCAGAAACCGACGGGTCGTCTTCCACTTTTTCCGGGGCAACGCTTATGACGTGGACCTGGTTGACTACCACTAAGGGGTGATTGCGATGGCCATGAAGACCCCCCCGCACATGGGCGGTTTCATCTGGCGGCAGATACTGGAACCACTCGGCCTGACCGTCAGCGAGGCTGCCGTCGCCCTGGGTGTCTCCCGGCAGGCGTTGTCCAACCTGTTGAACGAGCACGCGGCGTTGTCGGCCGAGATGGCCCTGCGCATCGAGAAGGCTTTTGGCCCGCGGCTCGAGCACCTGATGCAGATGCAGCTGGCCTACGACGTCGCCCAGGCACGCTCGCGGGAGCGGAGCATCCGGGTGCAGAAGTTCCGGAAGGCGGCGACCCGAGGCTAGGTGTCGCCAACGAAGGGCAGCACTGCCGAAAGCAGCTTCAGCTCCCCGCGATCCTCAGCCACAGGGTCTTCAGGTAGGCAGGCTCCTCCCGCGTAATCGGAAAGTCCGGCGGCTGGGGCACATAGTGCTCCTGAACGATGCCCCGCCCCGCCCCCAGGATGGCGCCCCGCACCTGAGCGACAAAGGACGCCGGCATCAGGCGCGCTGTATTCGTCGAGGCCAGCAGCACGCCGTTGGCTCGCAGGAGCGGCAGCGCCAGGGAAACCAGAAGTCCGTAGTCCGTCTCGCTGCGGAAATCCCCATGCTCCCGCGACCGGGAAAACGTTGGCGGGTCGAGGATCAGCACGTCAAACTGGCGGTCCTTTCTCGCCAGGCGTCTCAGCCAGTCGAAGACATCGCCGTAGATAAAGTCATGGGCGGCGGGGTCCAGGCCATTCAGCTCGAAGTTGCGCCGCCCCCAGTCCAGGTATTTGCGGGACAGATCCAGGCTCGTCACGCGGGCTCCGCCCAGCGCGGCGCACACGCTGAAACCACAGGTGTAGGCGAAGCAGTTGAGCACTTCCGGTTTGCCGGACTGCCCCTCGGCGCTGAGCGGAAAGCCGGCCGCTACGTGGCCCGTCAGGAGACGCCGCCGGTTGTCCCGCTGGTCGAGGAACAGGCCCACTGAGTAGCCTTCGGTCAGGCTGAGTTCAAAGGTCACGCCGTTCTCGCGGACCGGCAAGCGCTCCGGGGTCGCTGCGCCCGTGAGGAGCTGGGGAGAGGCCTCGGCGACGGGCACCTTCCGGACCTGACGGAGCAACTGCTTGAAGTAGACGCCCTGAATGGCGGGCGAGCCTTCCCCGGAACCCAGGAGAGCACTGGCTGCCGCCCCGGTTGGCGGGTCCTCCCCCGCCAGCAGCAGCCATCCCCCGAGACGGTCCCGATAGCGCCCCGGTTCCCCGTCCGCCGCGCCCTGCACACACCGAAACGTATCCGTGGCCGCCCGGTCGATGACCGCGTCCCGCAGTTGCCGGGCCGCCGGTGTGGCGAAATCCGGCGGCGCCGCCAGGCGCAGAACATCCCCGGATCCCGGCTGCTTCAACGCCAGTTCAGCCGCGTGCAGATGTAGTCGGGCGGCGGCAGTTCCGCCGTAGAGCGCATCACCCAGGATGGGCAGGCCCTCTGCAGCCGCATGAACGCGAATCTGGTGGGTACGCCCGGTCACAGGCTCCGCCTCGAGCCAGGTGCACGCCCCCTCCCGGCGCAGGAACCGAAACCGGGTCTCAGACCGCTCGCCACCCGCGGTCAGGGGACGGCTCTCGTAGTGAGCCCCACTCCGCAGGATCGACGAAAGCACGGTGAACTCGTCCCGCAGCACCGGCCGGTCGGTCACCAGGATGTAGCGCTTGTGGACTTCCCGCTCGGTGAACTGGCGGGTGAGGGCTCGATTGGCCACGGTGGTCTTGCCAAACACCAGCAGCCCGCTGGTGTCCTTGTCGAGACGGTGGATGATCGCGAGTTGCGCCCACCGGGGTTCCCGGTGTTTCAGCCAGTCGTAGATGCCCTCCCCCGCGTGGGGTCCGGGCGCATGGGTGTTCCAGCCGGGCGGCTTGTTCACTACCAGCAGATCGTCGTCTTCGTAAACGACGCAGGGTGGCAGAATCATACGGGCCCGGGCGGTTGGACCTGCAGATAGAGGCTCTCAACCTTCTGGCGCGCCCAGAGGGTCCGGCGCAGAAACTTGAGGCTTGAGGCCACGCTCGGGTCGTTGGTGAAGCACCGGATCGGAAGGCGGCGGCCCAGTTCGTCCCAGCCAAGAACATCCACAAGCTCACTGACGATGGCCTCGAGGGTAATCCCGTGCAACGGATTCTTTGGCTGTGGCCTCGTCGTCACTTCTCGCGGCCAATCTGGGGACTGCCAAGTTGATAGACGCGAAAGGCCTTCCCCTTGATCTTGCCGGCGCGCAACCCGCGCAGCGCGGCCTCGGCCCGGTCGCTGCGGACAGCGACATAAGCCCGTTGGGCGCCGATATCGATCTTGCCGATGGCTTCACCGGGCAGGGCGACGTCGCCGGTGAGGGCGCCGAGCAGATCGCCCGCCCGGAGCTTGTCCTGACGACCACCTTCGATGATCAACGTCGTCATCAATGCGGTTGGTGGCCGGCGCGTTTCGTTGACGGGTAGCTGGCCCCACCGCACGGGTGCCCCGGCCTTTAACTCGAGGGCCGCGATGCGACCACGCTCCCGTGGTGCACAGAGCGCCAGAGCGAGGCCCTTCTGACCCGCACGACCGGTGCGGCCAATGCGGTGCAGGTGAATGTCAGGATCAGTGGACAGCTCCCACGACACGACAGCCGCCAGGCCCTTGATGTCGAGCCCGCGGGCGGCGACGTCCGTGGCCACGAGTACCGTGCAGCTCTTGTTGGCGAAACGCAGCAGCGCCTCGTCCCGCTCCCGTTGTTCCAGTTCGCCATGCAACGCCAGGACGGAAAAGCCCCGCTTCGTGAGCTCCGCCGCGACATCCCGCACGTCGTTGCGGGTGTGGCAGAAGACCAGCGCCGATTCCGGCTCATAGTGCAGTAGCAGTGCGGCCAGGGCGTCGCTGCGGCTGCCCGACTCAACCTCGAAGAAGAGCTCCTCAATATCGTCAGTGCTGACCACGTTGTCGACGGTGACCTCGACGGGACTGCGCTGCAGGCGACGGCTTAAGGAACGGATTTCATCGGGGTAGGTCGCTGAAAACAGCAGCGTCTGGCGCTCCTTTGGCGCCTGGTCCACGACCGCGGTGATCGCGTCGAGGAAGCCCATGTCGAGCATGCGATCGGCCTCATCGAGCACCAGCACCCGCAGCGCGGAGAGTTCGAACGTCGCGCGCCCCAGGTGATCGAGGATGCGGCCCGGCGTGCCGACGATGACGTGGGGAGCGGTCTGCAGCGACGGCGTCTGGGTCCGCACGGGCACCCCGCCGCAGAGGGTCACGACCCGGAGGTTCGGTATGAAACGTGCAAGGCGCCGCACCTCGATGCTGACCTGATCGGCGAGCTCCCGCGTAGGACAGAGCACGAGGACCTGCACCTGGTCCCGTTCCACGTCGATCCGGGCCAGCAGCGCCAGGCCGAACGCCACAGTCTTGCCGCTGCCGGTGCGCGCCTGGGCGATCACGTCCTTGCCCGCCAGCAGGCTCGGCAACGCGTGCTCCTGGACCGGCGTCATCTGGGTGAAGCCCAGCACGGCAATCGCCCGGGCTAGCGGTGGTGCCAGAGCCAGCGCGGCAAAGGTGCTGGCAGCCGGCTGCCCGTTCACCCGCAGAGGCCGCGCAACGCGTCGCCATACCGGGCCGCACGCCGCGCGCCGAGCTGGGGCACAGTGGCCAGATCGGCGGCGCCATGCAGCGTGAGATGCTCCAGCGCTCGCGCGGGCAATACGAGCTGCAAGGGCACGGTGCGGCCGTCGGCTTTGGTCCGGCGCTCGGCTTCGTCCCGGCGCCAGGCCTTGAGGCGCTGCTCCCGGGCCTGGGCCTCCGGCGTCATGCGCAAGAATTCCCTGCGTGCGGGCGCGGGATCGTCCTTGGCCAAAGCCATTGCCTCAAGCAACGCAGGACCGTAGCGGTCGACGATGTAGCTTTTGAGCCGCGACTTCTTCAGGTCCGCTGGGGTCGCCGGCGGGTGCCGGGCGAGCAACCCGAGTACCTCGTTGTTGATCATGCGCCCCGCCGGCAGGTTCTCGGCCTGGGCTGCCCCATCCCGCCAGGCATAGAGCCGGGCAAGAACTCGCAGGCCATCCGGCCCCAGGGCATTAACGTCGCGGATTCTCCACATCCCTGAGGGATCGAAGCCGCCATTCCAGCCCGACGCCGCGACGACCCGGTTCGCCTGGTCAACTTCGTCCTCAATGTCGGCGGCAGCGACGGCTGTCTTCAGGGTCTCGGCGATACCAGGCAGGTAGACGACGTCATCGATCGCGTAGGCGAGCGCCTCGGGATGCAACGGGCGCGTGGCCCAGTCGTAGGTGGCCCAGGCCTTGCCCAGCACGACGCCGGTCATGGCCTCGACGAGGCTGCCGTAGCCGGTCTTCGGCCAGCCCAGCAGCGACGCGGCCTGTTGCGTGTCCCAGACCCCGCCCATTTCGATGCCGAAGTCCCGACGCATGCAGGCGGCGTCGTACTCGCCGCCGTGGAGGTACAGCGGCCGGTCGGTGCGCTCGAGCTCGGCCCGCAGGGGCGTGAGTACGGCCGAGGGCGTCTGGCTGGCGACAACGCCGAGGGCCAGCGGGTCGATAACGAAGAACCCGCCACCGGCGTTGATCTGGATCAGGCAGACCTGCTCCCGGTAGACGAACATCGAGTTGGACTCGCTGTCGAGGGCCACCCAGGGGGCGGCGGCAAGGGCCTTGGCCACGGTGGCAAGCTGGTCGGGATGGTCGACGCGAAGATGGTTGGGTATGGACATGGCCGGCAGTATAAGGAACCTGCGATCAACCGTGCATAATGCTGCAGGAATTCAGCAGTTAACTTAAGGATCAGGACCAGCCGAATGGAACAGCAGCGGTTACATGCACTGCTGGTCGAACTCGACCGGGAACTCAAGTCAGCCGGCGCGCTGGATGCCCGGTCCCGGGAACTGGTCGACCAGGTCCTCACTGACGTCCGCCAGCTCAACGTGCCCACTGACAAGAGTGAGCATCAGTCGGTCGAGACCCGTCTGCGGGAGCTGGTGCTGCGCTTCGAATCCGACCACCCCCGGCTGTCCGGGGCTGTGAGTCAGGTCGCCGACGCCCTCGGCAAGATGGGCATCTAGCTGCCCGGCACCGACCGGTAGCCCGACGTGATCGGGTAGCGCCAGTCCCGGCCGAAGGCGCGACTCGAGATCCGGACCCCGGGCGGCGCCTGCCGCCGTTTGTACTCCGCCCGCCGCACCATCTCCAGCACCCGCGCCGTCACCGCCGGCTCAAAACCGCGGGCGGCGATCTCTTCCACGGAACGGTTCTCCAGGATCAGCGCGTCCAGAATCGGGTCGAGCACGTCGTAGGGCGGCAGGGAGTCGCTGTCCTTCTGGTCGGGACGCAATTCGGCACTGGGCGGCCGCGTGATCACACGCTCCGGAATCACGGGCGACAGCGAGTTCCGGTAGCGGGCAAGCTTAAACACCAGCGTCTTCGTGCAATCCTTGATCGGGGCGAAGCCACCGGCCATATCGCCGTAGAGCGTGGCATAGCCCACCGCCATCTCGCTCTTGTTGCCGGTCGCCAGCACCATGCGCCCGGTCTTGTTCGAGAGCGCCATGAGCAGGATGCCCCGGGCGCGGGACTGGAGGTTCTCTTCGGTCGTATCTTCCGGCAGCCCCGCGAACAGACCGGCCAGCGCAGCGCGTGCGGCGCCCACGAGCCCGTCAATCGGCAGCACCTGGTAGTCCACGCCTATCTGTCGCGCCTGGAGTGCAGCATCCTCGATGCTTATGGCCGCCGTATACCGGTAGGGCATCATCACGGCCTGGACTGCCGCCGCACCGATCGCGTCCACCGCAATGGCCAGCGTCAACGCCGAATCGATGCCGCCCGACAGCCCCAGAACGACGCCTGGAAAACCGTTCTTGCGCACGTAGTCGCGGACGCCTACAACCAGCGCGCCGTAGACGCTGGCCACCGCGTCCGGTAGCGGACCTGGGCGCACGCCGTCCGGTACGACGCCTGCGCCGCTGCGGCGGAGCGTCACCACCGGCATACAGGGCTCGAGCGCAGGGGCACGAAACACCGTGCTTCCCCCACGATCGACGACGCAGGAGCCGCCGTCGAAGACCAGCTCATCCTGCCCGCCCACCATATTGAGATAGATGAGCGGGACGCCGGTTTCCCGGGCGCGGGCCGCCAGTACCTGTTCACGCTGGGCTTGCTTGCCAATTTCGAAGGGCGAACCATTGATGACCAGGATGACCTCGGCCCCCGCGGCTGTCGCCTGGGCCGACGGTTCGGGCTGCCACAGGTCCTCGCAGATGCCGAGCCCGAGCTTGATACCGCGGAACTCGACGACTGTCGGACCCGTGCCGGGTGTGAAGTACCGTTCTTCATCAAACACGCTGTAGTTCGGCAGGCAGCACTTGCGGTAGCTGGCGACCTGCTTGCCGGCGACCAGCAGCGCCACGGAATTGTAGATGTGGTGGTCTGCGTATTCGGGATAGCCGACGAGTGCTGCCACCTCACCAGTGCCCGCGGCCAGTCGGGCGAGTGCATCGGCAACTTGCCGGCGCAAACCGGCGTGCAGCAGCAGGTCTTCCGGCGGATACCCGCACAGGGCGAGTTCCGGGAACATCACCAGGTCGGCCGACCGGTCGCTCTGCACCTGGCCGAGCAAAGCACTGATGCGGGCCGTATTCCCCGCCACGTCCCCCACCAGGAAATTCTGCTGGGCAAGCGCGATGCGGAGCGTGTCGGTCAGCGCAGCAACTCCTGCATCGCGCTGCCGAGTTCGGCAGGCGAGCGGACCGTGCGGACTGAGGCCTTCTCAAGGGCGGCGAACTTGGCGGCGGCCGTGCCCTCGCCGCCAGAAACAATGGCGCCGGCGTGGCCCATGCGCTTGCCGGGCGGCGCGGTGACGCCGGCGATGTAAGCCACCACGGGCTTGGTGACGTGCTGCTGTATGTAGCGGGCGGCCGCCTCTTCATCGGTGCCGCCGATCTCACCGACCATGATGATGCCGTCCGTGGCCGGGTCCTGCTGAAACAACTCCAGGCAGTCGATAAAGTTCATGCCCCGCACCGGATCCCCGCCGATACCGATGCAGGTGGTCTGGCCGAGGCCATTGCGGGTGGTCTGATACACGGCCTCGTAGGTCAACGTGCCTGAGCGGGACACAATGCCCACCCGGCCCGGCTGGTGAATGAAGCCCGGCATGATGCCGATCTTGCACTCGCCCGGCGTGATGATTCCGGGGCAATTCGGACCGATCAGCCGGCAGTCGTGCTCCTTGAGCGCCGCCTTGACCCGCACCATGTCGAGCACCGGGATGCCCTCGGTAATGCAGACGATCAGTTTCACGCCCGCGTCCGCCGCGGCGAGAATGGCATCGGCGGCGCCGGGGGCCGGGACGAAGATCACGCTGACGTCGGCGCCCGTGGCTTTTACCGCTTCCGGCATGGTGTTGTAGACGGGAATGCCGAGGTGCTCAGTGCCGCCGCGGCCTGGCGTGCAGCCGGCCACGATCTGCGTACCGTATTCGATGCACTGCTGGGCGTGGAACGACCCCTGCTTGCCGGTGAGGCCCTGGCAGATGATCTTCGAATTTTTGTTGACGAGTACGCTCATGTGGTTGGGGTCGCGCGTGAACGCGCTCCTACAGCCTTGCGGGCCGCGTCGGTGAGGTCGTCGGCGGTTGTGATGGCCAGGCCGCTATCTTTCAGCATCTTCCGGCCCTGATCCACGTTGGTCCCTTCGAGACGCACGACGACCGGCACCGCCACGTTCACGTCCCGCACCGCGCTGATGATGCCTTCCGCGATCAGGTCGCAGCGGACGATCCCGCCAAAGATGTTCACCAGGATCACTTTCACCTGGGGATTGGAGAGGATCAGCTTGAAGGCCGCTGCGACCCGCTCCGGCGTGGCGCCACCGCCCACGTCGAGGAAGTTGGCCGGCACGCCACCGTGGAGCTTGATGAGATCCATGGTGGCCATCGCGAGTCCGGCACCATTCACCATGCAGGCAATGTTGCCGTCGAGGGAGACATAGTTCAGGTCGTGCTCGGCAGCCCGGCGCTCCATGTCGTCTTCCTGGCTGGGGTCCCGCATGGTCTGCAGTTCCCGCTGCCGGAACAGCGCGTTCTCGTCGATGTTGATCTTGCCGTCGAGGGCCACCAGGTCGCCGGCGGCCGTCACGATGAGGGGATTGATCTCCAGCAGACTGGCATCGCAGTCATTGAAGAGGCGGTAGAGCTTCATCGCCATCGCCACGAACTGGGTGACCTGCTCGTTGGTCAGGCCCAGGCCGTAACCCAACTGCCGCGCCTGGTAGGGCTGCAGGCCGGCGGCGGGATTGACGGCGGTGGTCAGGATCTTTTCCGGGGTCGTCGCGGCCACTTCCTCGATGTCCATGCCGCCGGCGGCCGAGCCGATGAAGGCGATGCGTTCCTTGCTGCGATCGACGAGCAGGCTCAGGTACAGCTCCCGGGCGATGTCGCTGCCAGACTCCACGTACACCTGGTTCACGGGCATCCCCTGGGGACCCGTCTGCTTGGTCACGAGGCGGGTGCCGAGCAGGCTCCGGGCCAGCTGGCCAACCTCCTCCGGGCTGCGGGCCAGCTTGACGCCGCCTGCCTTGCCCCGGCCACCCGCGTGGACCTGGGCCTTGACCACCCACAACTTCCCGCCGATGCGCCCCGCCGCGGCCGCGGCCTGGGCTGAGGTGGCAGCGACTTCGCCCGCCGGCACGGGAATCTGAAAGCGCCGAAACAGCTCTTTAGCCTGGTATTCGTGGAGATTCATGCGGATGTGCCCGGGGCGGAAGGCGGCTATTGTGGGGGAATTGTGCGCTGAGTCAAAGTGCGAGGGCGGTCATGCATCCCGCCGCGCCGCCAGACATAATGCCCCCTGGCATTCCCGGTCTGCACGCATGGCTACTGCCGAACAGACTCTCCACACACCGCTGCGCGCGCCCGCGGAGGAGTTCACCCGGACCATCGGCAACGATGTGTCCCGGCGGGTGCTGCGCTTCGTTGGGGTGTTCCGCGCCGTGATCAGCCCCTCCATGCTGATCATTGCCCTGGGCTACCCGGTCGCGCCGATTCTGGGCACCCGGGATCCCGAACTCTTCCTCCTGACCGCAGCGGCCTACTGCCTGCTGTCCCTGGCGATACTGGCCTGGCAGTGGCAGCGGCCCGTGATCCTGCCCCGGGTTGCCCTGCTGGAGCTGGGCGCCGACATTCTCGCGGTGACGGTGCTGATGCACGCGAGCGGCGGCATCCAGAGTGGCATCGGCGGCCTGCTGGTTGTCTTTGTCGGCGCAGCGAGCCTCACCCTCAGGGGCCCGCAGGCCTTTTTCGGGGCGGCAGTGGCCGCCCTCGCCGTGCTCGCGGAACAAGCCATCAGCGTGCTGGACCAGGCCGCGCCCAGCGGGGAGTTCGTGGCCTCCGGGGTCCTGGGCGCCATCATTTTCATGATTGCCTCGGCCGCCTGGCCGCTGGCCCGGCGGCTGGAGGAAAGCGAGGTGCTGGCCCACCAGCGAGGCATCGACCTGGCCAATCTCGCCCAGCTCAACGAGTACGTCATCCAGAACCTGCGGGAAAGCATCGTGGTGGTGGATGAAGCGAACCGCATCCGGCTGATCAACCAGTCCGCCGCGGAACACGCCGGCATCCGGACGCGGGAGCCGGGCCAGGACCTGGCGCGGCTGGCGCCTCATCTGAGCAGGATGCTCGCGGACTGGCGGCGCCAGGGCAATCCGTTGTTGGAGCCACCCTCTTTCCTGTCTGCTGACGGGAGCACCCGCATCAACGCCTACCTGGCGCCCCTCGGTAGCCGGGAGGACGGACCGGTGCTGATGTTCCTGGAAGATGCCGGACTCCTGGCGCAGAAGGTCCAGCAGTCGAAGCTGGCGGCGCTGGGCCGTCTCTCGGCCAGTATCGCCCACGAGATCCGCAACCCGGTGGGCGCGCTCAGTCACGCCAGCCAGCTGCTGGAGGAATCGCCCGGCTTGAGCCCGGATGATCGCCGCCTCATCGACATCATCCAGACGAATTCGAAGCGCGTGAACGAGATCGTCGAGAACGTGCTGCAGCTCACCCGGCGGGAGAGCAGCCGCCCGGAGCTCATCTACCTGGCCGGCTGGACCCGGGAGTTTGCCGCCGAGTTCAGCTCCACCCTCGAACTCCAAGAAGGCCAGGTCACGGTGCTGCCGGTGGAGGACGTGGAAGTCCGCATGGACCCGAGCCATCTGCGCCAGATTGTCTGGAATCTCTGCGATAACGCAGTGAAGTACGCCAGCAGCAACGGCGGTATCGCCGTGGAACTCAACTTCGGCCGGCTGCCGGGGAGTCGCCGCCCCTACCTGGAAGTGGCAGATTCCGGTCCCGGCATTCCGGAAGCGCTGCGGGAGCAGATCTTCGAGCCCTTCGCCACGGGCCGGAACGGCGGCAGCGGCCTCGGCCTCTTCATCTCCCGGGAGCTCTGCGAGTGCAACCGGGCCGCACTGATCCACGAGGCCCGCCCTGTCCAGGGCAGTATCTTCCGCATCGTCTTCGCTGATCCGGCGCGGTGGGAGAGCTAGACCATGGCCCGACCTGTTGCACTGGTGGTGGACGACGAACCGGATATCCGGGACCTCCTGGCGATGACGCTGGAGCGGATGGACATCGAGGCCAGCACCTGCGGCAATGTGGCGACGGCCCGGGACCGGCTGGCCCGCCGGGAATTCCAGCTGTGCCTCACCGACATGCGCCTGCCCGACGGCGACGGCATTGAGCTGATTGAATGGATGCAGGCCCGGGGCCTCAAGACGCCGGTGGCCGTGATCACCGCCCACGGCAACGTGGAAACTGCGGTACGCGCCCTGAAGGCCGGCGCCTTCGACTTCATCTCGAAGCCGCTGGACGTGAAGGTGTTGCGGAAACTGGTGGGCAGCGCACTCAAGGTGCCGCGGACGGAAGTCACGGGCGGCAAGGCGCAGCTGCTCGGTGAGTCCCCCGTCATCGAACGCCTGCGGCACACCATCGGCAAGGTTGCCCGCAGCCAGGCGCCCGTGCACATCACCGGCGAGTCGGGCACCGGCAAGGAGCTGGTCGCCCGCATGGTTCACGAGCAGGGCGCGCGGGCCGAGGCGCCGTTTGTGCCCGTGAACTGCGGCGCGATTCCCAGTGAGCTGATGGAGAGCGAGTTCTTCGGCCACCGGAAGGGGTCGTTCACGGGCGCCGTCAACGACAAGACCGGCCTCTTCCAGTCTGCCGAGGGCGGCACGCTGTTCATGGACGAGATCGCCGACCTGCCGCTGCCCATGCAGGTGAAACTGCTGCGGGTGATCCAGGAAAAGACCCTGCGGCCCATCGGCCAGACCGCCGAGGTGCCGGTGGACGTGCGGATCCTGTCGGCCACCCACAAGGACCTCCGGGCCCTGGTGGCCAGCGGGCAGTTCCGGGAAGACCTCTATTACCGCATTAATGTCATCGAGCTCCGGGTGCCGCCACTGCGGGACCGGGGCAACGACACCTGGCTCCTGACGGAGCACATCCTTAAGCGGCTGGGGGCCGGGCCGGCCGACCTCACCCCGGACGCCCGGACCAAGCTCGTGGCCTACCGCTTCCCGGGCAACGTGCGGGAACTCGAGAACGTGCTGGAGCGGGCCGTGGCCCTCGCCGGGGATCTGGCCGGCGACCTGATCACCGCCGACGATATCCAGATCCACCAACAGAGTGACGACCCGCCGCCCGAAGCGTCGCGGGGACCCGCGCCCGGCCCGGGTTCAAATGGCCACATGCTGGGCGACCGGCTGGACTCCCTGGAGCGGGAGACCATCGTCGCGGCCCTGAAGGAACACCGGTACAACAAGACCGCCACCGCCCGGACCCTGGGTCTGACCCTGCGGGCCCTGCGCTACCGGATGCGGAAGCTGGGCATCGACTGACCGGGTGCGCCCAAAAGCGTCACAAAGTGACCTGCAGCGTCCGATCAGCCCGTAAACCCTGGTGAGCTTATGTCGCCCCACCCGCAGCCGGAACCCCAGGTAAGTAGTTTTTTGCTTTTTACATCAATCAGATAGGGCCCAACAAACCTGGGCTGGCATGGAACCTGCAAAGTTCCTCCCGCAGGCTTCGGCCGCAACGTGATTCTGGTTCTCGATCCCTTAAACCTTTCGGAGAGTGCACACATGATGACAACCGTTCAAAAGGGCTTCACGCTCATCGAGTTGATGATCGTGGTGGCCATCATCGGCATCCTGGCGGCCATCGCCATTCCGGCCTACCAGGACTACACCATCCGTTCCCAGGTGACGGAAGGCCTGAGCCTGGCCAGCGCCGTGAAGACGGGCGTGGCTGAGGCTTTTTCCAACACGGGCGTCTGGCCGGTGGACCTGGATGCCGCTGGTGGCGATACCGCTACCCCGCCGTCCGGCAAGTATGTCTCTGGCATCCTCGTCGACGACGGCACGATCACCATCACCTACGGTAACGACGCGAACGCCACCATTCTCGGCGACCTCTTGTCGCTGAAGCCGATGGTCAGCGCCAACAACGACGTCGTCTGGCTCTGCGGCTACTTCACGGGGTCCAGCTCGGCGCTGATAGACCCGGTGGCTGGTCCCTCCGGCCTCGATCAGACGGACCTGGACCCCAAGTACCTGCCCCAGTCCTGCCGCCTCGAGGCCTAAGAGTCGCCTGACGACTCTGGACTACCGGAAGGCCCCTGCCGCAAGGCAGGGGCCTTTTCTTTTGCCGATGCGGGCCCGGGGAGCCGGCTGGCGCAGAAATCGGCGAAAGGCGTGCATTGGCCGGTTGCGTCAGCACGCAAACCTTAGTAACACTACACTTACCCTAATGCCGTCGTTGGGGCGCAGGGTCCGGTTGGGCCGGCTGCGGGCCCGCTAACGGGCACTGGGGATGCAAGGAGCCTATGGCCGTTTCCGCCACCAATTCCGCCCTGAGCGGCCTTTCCCGGCGGCTCGTGCAGGATGGCCTGATCGCTGAGAATGAGGTCCTCCAGGCCCTGAAGGGGGCCCAGGCCCAGCGCATCACGCTGGTCGCGTACCTGGTGGGACAGCAGCTGATCCAGGCCCAGCAGATCGCCGTCGCCGCGGCCTCCGAGTTTGGCGTGCCGCTGCTCGACCTGGACGCCATGGACCTGGACCTGGAGGCCGTCAAGTCGGTCGACCATCGCCTGCTCGCCAAGCACCAGGTGATCCCGCTGGTCCTGCGGGGCAAGCGCCTGTTCCTCGGGGTTGCGGATCCTACTGATCTGCCCGCCATCGACGAGATCAAGTTCCAGTCCGGGCTGCGCGTGGACCCGATCATCGTCGAGCAGGACAAGCTCGCGGCGATGGTCGCCAGGGCTCTGGAGGCCATTGACACCTCCATGGGTTCGTTCAGCGAGGATGACTTCGATCTGGAGAGCCTCGAGGTCAGCGGTGGCGACGACGATGTCGTGGACGATGCCATCGCCCGGGATTACATTGAAGACGCACCGGTGGTGCGCTTCGTCAACAAGATCATGCTGGACGCGATCAAGCGGGGCGCATCGGACATCCACTTCGAACCCTACGAAAAGACCTACCGGGTGCGCACGCGCCTGGACGGCGTGCTGAAGCAGGTAGCGTCGCCGCCCCTGGCCCTGTCCAACAAGGTCACCGCGCGGCTCAAGGTCATGTCCCGGCTGGATATCGCCGAGCGGCGCGTGCCCCAGGACGGCCGCATCAAGCTGCGGCTGTCGAAGAACCGGGCCATCGACTTCCGCGTGAACTCCTGCCCCACCCTCTTCGGCGAGAAAGTGGTGCTGCGTATCCTCGACCCGACCACCACCAAGCTCGGCATCGAGGTGCTGGGCTACGAAGACTTCCAGCGCAAGCTCTACCTGGACGCCCTCGCCAAGCCCTACGGGATGATTCTCGTCACGGGCCCCACGGGCAGCGGCAAGACGGTGTCCCTGTACACCGGCATCAACATCCTGAACACCGAAGACCGGAATATCTCCACCTGCGAAGACCCGGTGGAAATCAACGTGCCTGGCATCAACCAGGTCAACGTCAATCCCAAGGTCGGGCTGCACTTCGCCACGGCGCTCAAGGCCTTCCTCCGGCAGGACCCGGACGTGATCATGGTCGGCGAAATCCGCGACCTGGAAACCGCCGAGACCGCCATCAAGGCCGCCCAGACGGGCCACCTGGTGCTCTCCACCCTGCACACCAACGACGCGCCCCGCACCTTAAGCCGTCTCGTCGACATGGGCGTGAAGCCCTATGCCATTGCCACGTCCATCCACCTGATCATTGCCCAGCGCCTCGTCCGGCGGCTGTGTGAGCAGTGCAAGGAACTGCGGGACATCCCGGAGGAAGCCCTGCTGCAGGAGGGTTTTACCCGGGAAGACCTCCAGGGCCTCCGGATCTTCGGCCCGGTGGGCTGCAAGGCCTGCAATGACGGCTACAAGAGCCGGGTGGGTATCTACCAGGTGATGCCCGTCACGGAAGCCATTGGCCGCATCATTCTGGCCGGTGGCAACGCCGTCCAGATCGAGGAGCAGTCCATCAAGGACGGGGTCTGGACCCTGCGGCGCTCCGCGCTGCATAAAGTCAAGATGGGCGTCACAAGTCTTGAGGAAATCAACCGCGTTACGCTTGAGTCTTGATATGGTGGGCGGGGCATTGGGCGCCTTGATCCGACGGGATCAATTGTTTTTGGGGTTTGCGGATCATGGCTAGCAGCGTTGCCATCACTCAGAGTCCCTTCACCTGGGAAGGGACGGACACCAAGGGCAATAAAGTCCGGGGCAAGACCCTGGCTGCCAGTGAGGCCGCCGTGCGCTCCCAGCTGCGCAAGCAGGGCGTCGTGCCGGTCCGGATCAGCAAGGAACTGACTTTTTTCAAGAGCAGCGGCAAGGTCACTCCCTACGACATCGCGATTTTCAGCCGGCAGCTGGCCACCATGCTCGGCGCCGGCATTCCCCTGGTTCAGGCCTTCGAGATCGTGGGCAGCGGCCACGACAACCCGGCGATGCAGAAGCTGATCCTGGGCATGAAGACGGATCTGGAATCCGGCACCGCCCTCGCGGAAGCCCTCGGCCGCCACCCCCTGTACTTCGATGACCTCTACATCAACCTGGTGACTGCCGGCGAACAGGCCGGCGCCCTGGACACACTCCTCGACAAGGTCGCCACGTACAAGGAAAAAACCGAGGACATCAAGAAGAAGATCAAGAAGGCGCTGTTTTACCCGGCCGCCGTCATGGTCGTGGCCGTGATCGTCACCATCATCCTGCTGATCTTCGTGATCCCCCAGTTCGAGTCGCTCTTCAAGGGCTTCGGCGCCGACCTGCCGGCGTTCACTCGCATGGTGATCAACCTGTCCGAATTCGTGCAGACCAAGGGCTGGTTTCTGGCTCTCGTGGTTGGTGGCGGCATCAGCTTTTACGTTTACACCCGCAAGCGGGTCGAGAAGCTGCGGGAGTTCGAAGACCGGCTTCTGCTCAAGCTGCCCATCGTCGGCAACATTATTGAAAAGGCCGCCGTGGCGCGTTTCGCCCGGACGCTTTCCACGATGTTCAGCGCCGGTGTCCCGCTTGTGGAAGCCCTGCAGTCCGTTGCCGGCGCCACCGGCAACATCGTGTATGAGAAGGCCGTGCTGTCCATGCGGGACGAAGTGTCCACGGGTCAGCGCCTGCAGCGGGCCATGGGAAATACGGGCATCTTCCCCAACATGGTGATCCAGATGATCGCCGTGGGTGAGGAATCCGGCTCTCTCGACCAGATGTCTGCCAAGGTCGCCGACTTCTACGAGGCGGATGTGGACAATGCCGTGGACAGCATGAGCAGCCTGCTTGAGCCGCTCATCATGGCCATTCTCGGCGTCCTGGTCGGCGGCCTCGTGATCGCCATGTACCTGCCGATCTTCAAGCTCGGTTCGGTCGTCTGATCGATCCGGCGAGCCTGCAGGCCACGCCGTTGTTGCTGGCGGTTGTGGCGACGCTGCTGGGGCTTCTGGTCGGCAGCTTTCTCAACGTGGTCATCTATCGCCTGCCCGTGATGATGGACCGGGCCTGGCGCCGGGAGTGTGCGGCCCTGGCGGGTAGTCCTGGAGATGCCAGCCCACACACCAACCCGGAGGCCAACCCGGAGGCCGAGCCCTTCAACCTCGTCCGGCCGCGCTCCGCCTGTCCTGCCTGCAAGACGCCGATCAAGGCCCGGCACAATGTCCCGGTGCTGGGCTGGCTCTGGCTGCGGGGCCGCTGCGCGGCCTGCAACGCGCCCATCCCCGCCCGCTATCCGGTGGTGGAGGCCATCACCGGCCTCCTGTCCGGGTATCTCGTCTGGCACTTCGGCTCCACGCCGGAGGCCGTCGCAGCGCTGGGGCTGACCTGGGCGCTGATCGCCCTGACCGTGATCGATCTGGATCATCAGCTCTTGCCGGATTCGATCACGCTGCCCCTCCTCTGGGCCGGCCTGCTCTTCCACCTGCTGTCTGGGCCCCACCCGGAAGGCAGTCCCTTCGCCCCCAGCCTCGCGGATGGCGTGATCGGCGCCATGGCGGGCTACCTGAGCCTGTGGCTGGTTTATCAGGGCTTCCGGCTGGCCACCGGGAAGGAGGGCATGGGCTATGGTGACTTCAAACTCTTCGCCGCCCTGCTCGCCTGGCTGGGCTACCAGATGTTTCTGCCAATCCTGCTGCTCTCGGCCGTGACCGGGGCGCTGACCGGCATCAGTCTGCTGCTGTTGGGGCGTCACGGCCGCCAGGAGCCGATCCCTTTCGGCCCCTTTCTCGCCGCGGCCGGCTTCGTGGCCCTCGTCTGGGGCGAGCCCCTGCTGGTCGCCGTCCCCTTCCTCCGGGTCTTCAGCTAGAGCCGGGTCGGGAAAGCACCAGGGCGATATGGGGAGCACCCGGCCGGAGTTCCGCGACTGGTCGGTTTTCAGGGTCGGCCTGACGGGCGGCATTGCCAGCGGCAAGAGCACCGTGGCCAGCCTGTTTGGTGCCCTGGGGGTACCCGTCATCGACACGGACCTCATCGCCCGGGAGGTGGTGGCGCCCGGGACCCCGGGCCTCACGGCCGTGGTCGGTGCGTTCGGCCCGGACGTGCTGCAGGCCGACGGCACTCTCGACCGGCGGCGGCTCCGGGACCTGGCTTTCGCTACGGCCGAGCGGCGCCAGCGGCTGGAGGCCATCCTCCACCCCCGGATCCGGGAACGCCTGGAAGTGCTCTGTGCCACTTCCGGCGGTCCCTACCAGGTCCTGGTCATTCCCCTGCTGGTTGAGGTTGCCCTTGAGGCCCGCGTGGACCGGGTACTCGTGGTGGACTGTTCAGAAAGTGTTCAGCGGGCGCGCCTCAGGGTCCGGGACGGGGAATCTGCGGCCGGTGCCGACCGTCTCCTGGCAGCCCAGGCAAACCGTGCAGCACGCCTCAGCCGGGGGGACGACGTGCTGGTCAATGAGGGCACCCGTGACGAACTCCACCGCCGTGTTCAGGAACTGCATGGTAATTACCTGAACTTCGCCGCACGTCCCCAGCGCGGCAGCGGGTCTGGAGTGCAGGACGTCGAGTGACGGTCAACGGCGTCAAAAACTGCATTTGCCCTCCCCTGCGGGGAGGTGCAGAATGCCGGGAAAACAAGGGCTCAAGCTCGACAGTGGCTATTCATGGTTAGCATTCCCAGCGCAGATTTATTTACCGAGACGTCAACCTCCGCCGCCACCGGGCTCTACGAGCAGCCCCTGAGCGAGCGGATGCGGACCTTTCTGCGTCTGGAATTCCTCTATCAGCAGTTCTGCTTCAATCTTGAGCAGACCCCCGAATGGGGCAGCCGGGCGGCGATCACCAGCATGCTCGACATCGTCGCGATCCTTGGCCGGGGCGACGTCCGGGGCGACGTGCTCAAGGAGCTGGAGCGCCAGATTGGCGTGTACGACCGCTACCAGCACATGGCGGGCATCGACGAAGCCCGCCTGAAGCGTGTCCTGCGCAACCTGCAGGATCTGCGGCAGCGCCTCTTTGCCCTCGGCCCCCAGTTCATGCAGCCCATTCGCGACAGTGAGTTCCTGGCCGCGATCAAGCACCGCAGCGCCATTCCCGGCGGCACCTGCGAGTTCGACCTGCCGGATTACAGGCACTGGCTGCTCCACGACTACGAGCAGCGCGTGGCCGACATCGAAAGCTGGATGAAGAATCTGCGCCCGCTCTGCGACAGCATCGCCGAGTTGTTGTGGCTCCTCCGGGAAAGCGGTCGGAACTCGGACCAGGTGGCCACCAAAGGCACTTTCCAGCACGGCATGATCGGCGAAGGCGTTGCAGGCCTGCTGCGGGTCGCACTCCAGCCTGGCGTCAACCTGTACCCGGAGATCAGCGGCAGCCATCACCGCTTCACCATCCGCTTCATGCAGTGGCCCGACGCGCTCCAGCGACCCACGCAGGCCAGCCAGGACGTCAGCTTCCGCCTTACCATCTGCTGAGTACGGGCAATCTGGTGAAGGCGGGCTCTTTGCCCAGCGCCACTGCAATCGGTTGATCGGCCTCCAGCAGACCTGCCGTCGGGAGTTCGGCCAGCGCCACCCAGCGTAGCGGCTGCCCCTCGACACCCCGGGGCTCCCCGGAATAGCGTTCAACCAGAAACACATGGAGCTCGACGACCCGTTCCGGGTACTCGTGCCGGTAGGTCATGAACGGGGTTGCGGCCTCGACCGTGATGCCCAGCTCCTCCTGGAGTTCCCGAACCAGCGCCTGCCCCGGCGCCTCATCGGGATTCAGCTTGCCGCCGGGAAACTCCCAGAAGCCCCCAACATGGCCACCGGCAGGGCGCTGGGCAATGAGGATGCGGCCCGCCGGGTCCCGGAGGATGCCGGCGGCAACCCGGATCAGCGGCGGTGCCGCCGGCGCGCTGTCAGTCAAGACGACCGTGGCACTGCTTGTACTTCTTGCCTGACCCGCAGGGACAGGGGTCATTGCGGCCCACCTTCTTCCCGGTCCGGACGATGGGCGCAGCGGGCTCTGCGGGCGGCGCCATCGGCCTGGCAGGCCGGGCCACGAGAGGCCGGCGCGCCGGCGCCGCACTCTGGCCTGCAGCTTCGGTGCCTGGCTCTGGCTCGCTGGCGGCCGCCGTCATTGCCGAGGGTGCCTCATCGTGGCGATATTGCAGCTGCTCGGCCATGCGCCGGCGGGTCTCCTCTGCTGCCACCTCATCCGGGCTCCGGATGCGTGCCTTGGCAAGAATCGTGACCACGTCGCGCTTGACCCGGTCCAGCATGGCCCCAAACATCTCGAATGCTTCGCGCTTGTACTCCTGCTTGGGATTCTTCTGCGCATAGCCCCGGAGATGAATGCCCTGACGCAGGTAATCCATGGCAGCCAGGTGCTCCTTCCAGTGCAGGTCAACCTGCTGGAGCATCAACTGCTTCTCGAGCTGGCGGAGCTCCCCGGTATCGACCGTTGAGAACTTCTTGAGATAGCCGGCTTCAACCTCAGCGAGGATCCGGGCCCGGATGCCCGCCTCGTCCAGGCCAGGTTCGTCGTCCAGCAGGCGCTTCACGTCCAGAGTGGCAGCGAACTCAGTCTCCAGCGCGGTGCTGAGACCCGCCACGTCCCACTGCTCCTCAACGCTCTCCGGGGCAATGAACTCGCTGACGACGGCATTGACCACCTCGGCGCGGATATCGGCCAGCGCCTCGGAAATGTCGTCGGTCTGCATCAGCTGATTGCGCTGCTGGTAGATGACGCGCCGCTGGTCGTTGGCCACGTCGTCGTATTCCAGCAGAGCCTTGCGGGCGTCGAAATTGTGGCCCTCCACCTTGCGCTGGGCTCGCTCGATCTGCCGCGTCAGCAGATTGCTCTCGATCGCTTCCCCTTCCCGCATGCCGACGCCCCGGAGCATGCCCTTGGTGCGTTCCGGGTCGCCGAAGATGCGCATGAGGTTGTCTTCGATCGACAGGTAGAAGCGGCTTGACCCAGGATCGCCCTGCCGGCCCGCCCGACCGCGCAGCTGATTGTCGATCCGGCGGGATTCGTGGCGCTCGGTGCCAATGATGCGCAGGCCACCGGCGGCAAGCGTGCGGGCATGGCGCTCCTGCCAGACGACGCGGTGCGCAGCGCGCTCGCTATCCGTCGTGTCCGGACCGAGCTGGGCAAGCTCCGCTTCCAGGTTGCCGCCCAGGACGATATCGGTGCCGCGGCCCGCCATGTTAGTCGCGATGGTGACCGCGCCGGGCCGGCCGGCCTCCGCGACCACGTGGGCTTCCCGCTCGTGCTGCTTGGCATTCAGCACCTGGTGGATCACCCCGTCCTTCTGCAGGAGATCGGCGAGAAACTCCGAGGTCTCGATGGACGTGGTACCGACGAGCACAGGCTGTTCCCGTGTCCGGCAGTCCTTGATGTCCTCGATGATGGCCTGGAACTTGTCCTTCTGGGTGAGGTAAACCAGGTCAGCCTGGTCATTGCGGACCATGTTCCGGTGCGTGGGAATCACCACGACTTCAAGGCCATAGATCTGCTGGAATTCAAACGCTTCGGTATCGGCCGTACCGGTCATGCCGGCCAGCTTGTCGTAGAGCCGGAAGTAGTTCTGGAACGTGATCGAGGCGACTGTCTGGTTTTCCTCCCGGACCCGGACCCCCTCCTTGGCTTCGACAGCCTGGTGCAGGCCATCGGACCAGCGTCGGCCCGGCATCGTCCGGCCCGTGAACTCGTCCACGATGACAACTTCGCCATTGCGCACGATGTACTCGACATCCTTGCGGAACAGCGCGTGGGCGCGCAGGGCTGCTGTCAGGTGATGCATCAGGCGGATGTTCGCGGCGTCGTAGAGGCTGTCGTCCTCGGTGAGGAGCCCCTCCTGCACCATCAGCTGTTCCACCTTCTGGTGGCCTTCCTCGGTGAGGAAGATCTGCCGAGCCTTTTCGTCCACGGCGAAATCGCCGGGACC
>SHZI01000090.1 GCA_009692345.1 Gammaproteobacteria bacterium
GAATAGTGTCCGCTTGTCGTCTCGCAGACCCCGAGGCGTTCCTGCTCGGCGTCCAGCCGTGACAAGCAGCGTTCTGGTCACGGGTTCGAGCCGCGGCATCGGACGTGCGATTGCCCTGCGCCTTGCTCGGGACGGCTACGATGTCATCGTTCACTGCCGGACCAACCGGGAGGCCGCAGAGGCTGTCGCAGCGGAAATCCGCGCCCTTGGCCGCACCGTTCGTGTGCTTCAGTTTGACGTGGTCGACCGCTCGGCGTGCGAGCAACTTCTCACTGCCGACATGGAAGCCTACGGCGCCTACTACGGCGTCGTGTGCAACGCCGGGCTTATCAGCGACGCGGCGTTTCCAGCCATGGAGCCGGAGGCCTGGGATTCAGTAGTGCGTGGCAATCTCGACGCCTTCTACAACGTTCTGCATCCGGTCGTCATGCCAATGGTCCGCCGTAAGGCCCCTGGCAGGATCGTCACTCTCTCGTCGGTTTCCGGCCTGATGGGTAATCGGGGCCAGGTCAACTACAGTGCTGCCAAGGCCGGCATCATCGGTGCCACGAAGGCACTGGCAGTGGAACTGGCCAAGCGGCGGATTACCGTCAACTGCGTGGCCCCGGGCCTGATTGAGACTGACATGATCATTGATGCGGCACAGGTGGAGATGATCCTCAAGGGGATTCCGCTGCAACGGGCCGGCACTCCAGACGAAGTTGCTGCGGTCGTGAGCTTCCTCGTTTCGCCGGACGCAGCCTACGTGACCCGCCAGGTTATCGCGGTCAACGGCGGGCTGTGCTGATGCGGCGTGTGGTCGTTACCGGCATCGGCGGCATCTCGGCGCTTGGGTCGAACTGGGCGGACACGGAAGCGGGCCTCCGTGCCAGCCTCAACACCATCCGCTACATGCCTGAGTGGGAAATCTACGGCGAACTCAATACGAAGCTGGGCGGCCCCGTTGACGGCTTCGAGCCCCCGGCGCACTGGACGCGAAAGCAGCTTCGCAGCATGGGCCGAGTGTCCCAGCTGGCCGTGCGTGCGGCAGAGCTGGCACTGGATGATGCCGGCCTGCGCGATTCACCCGTCGTACAAAGCGGAGTCATGGGGGTCGCCTGCGGCTCGTCGATAGGCAGTACCGCGGATATAAAGGACTTTGCCCAGATGCTGATATCGGGCGCCTCCGAGCGGCTGAATGCCAACTCCTACGTCCGGATGATGCCCCACACGACCACAGCAAACGTGGGGATCTTTCTGGGCCTGAAGGGCCGGCTGATTCCGACGTCCAGCGCCTGCACGTCCGGCAGCCAGGGAATCGGCTTTGCCTACGAGTCGGTCCGGTACGGTCACCAGGCACTGATGCTGGGCGGCGGTGCGGACGAGCTATGTCCCAGCGAAGCCATGGCCTTCGACATGCTCTATGCGACGAGCAGGCGCAACGCGGAGCCCAAACGGTCCCCGCGTCCCTACGACCGTGACCGGGATGGACTCGTCGTTGGCGAGGGCAGTTGCATGCTTGTGCTGGAGGAGCTGGGTCATGCTCGTGCGCGCGGCGCGAAGATTCACGCAGAGATTGTCGGCTTTGCCACGAACTCCGACGGCACCCACGTGACCCGACCGGAGGAGGAAACCATGCGCGTTGTCATGGAACTGGCTCTTGCCAGCGCCTCCCTGAAGCCACAGGACGTGGGATACGTGAATGGTCACGGGACGGCAACGGAACACGGCGATATAGCAGAGACGCGCGCCACCTCGGCGGTTTTCGGTGCGCGCATGCCCTTAAGTTCTCAGAAGAGTTACCTGGGTCATACGATGGGCGCGTGCGGGGCTCTCGAGGCCTGGTTCTCCATCGAAATGATGAATCGTGGCTGGTTCGCCCCAACGCTCAATCTCGAAAACGTGGATTCTCGTTGCGGGGAGCTCGACTACATCGTGGGTGACGGGCGTACGCTCAGTGTTGAGCACGTTATGAGCAATAATTTCGCCTTCGGTGGCGTTAACACCTCGCTTGTCTTTAAGCGGTGGGATCAGTGATTTGTCAAAGACACAAGGAGTCGCTCCGAATGACAAAGCGGATGGTTTCAGTCTGGGTGGCCCTTCTGGTGTCGCTGGCAGTAGCCGGCTGCACCACGCAGCCATTAGTCAATGTGTCGGAAACACCGATCGTTTGGACCGATGCGGCGCCCTCAATCGACAAGGCCGAAGTGGCGATAAAACGGGCACTGATCGTGCGCGGCTGGACGGGTGAAGCCGTCGGGCCGGGCCTTATTCGCGGACAGATTAATGTGCGGGGGAAACACAAAGCGACGGTAGATTCAGCGTTCAGCGATCGTGAATACACCATTACGTACGTTGACAGCGCGGGCCTCGACTACTACCCGTCGACAGGCACAATCCATCGCAACTACAACCGATGGGTCCTCGCGCTCAGTCAGGAGATCAACAAGGAATTGTCCTTGGCCGCCTCCCCGAACTGAATCATGATTAACGGTCCCGCCTCTGGGATAGCGCGCGAGGTAGTTGAATCACTCGAGGGTGAACGACTTCCGCTAATCGCAGGGCGGCTTCTAGATCGCCCGTTGGCGTGGAAGTTGGGAAAAACCATCCACGCGTCCGAAGTTCTGGCGGATGCAGCGACCGTTGCGGTCGGTCTGCCAGTAGGCCAAGCAGTTATCAATCTCTGCGAGCAGCGCTATGGGTTCCTTGTGGCGCTGTGTGCCGCTCTCCAGCGTGGCTGTGTCACTCTGCTGCCTCCATCCCGTGCGGAGAATGTGATTGCCGAGCTCGCCGCGGCCTATCCCGGCAGTCATCGCTGCCACGATGCCACTATCAGTGGCGTCCTAGGGCGACGGTCGGTAGCTGCGCCTGTGTCTGGCGTACCCATGCTGGCCGCCGACCAGCTAGCTTTGATCGGCTTCACGTCGGGAAGCACTGGCCAGCCGGCGCCCCACGGGAAGAGCTGGCGGAGTCTCACTCGGACAACCGAGCTCAATTCGGGGCGTATTCGGTCGTCAATCCCAGAGGCTCACGGTAGCGCGCGTCCATGGATAGTGGCCACGGTACCGCCCCAGCACATGTACGGTATGGAGATGTCGGTGCTGCTTCCATTACTTGGCGACATGGGTATTCACTCCGGTCGTCCGCTGTTTCCAGCTGACGTGGCGGCAGCGCTGGCTGACGTGCCGGCTCCGCGAGTACTCGTGAGTACGCCGTTGCACCTTCGGGCCTTGGCGGACTCCGGTCAGGACTTTCCCGATGTGGCTGTCGTGGTGTCTGCCACGGCGAGTCTCGATGCAGCCCTGGCAGCGTGGGTGGAACGTCGACTCCGTGCAACCGTCATCGATTTCCTCGGTTCTACGGAGACTTGCGTTATCGCAACCCGGGAGGCCGCGCGTGAGGAGTCCTGGTGCCCATATGGGGGCATCGTGATGACGCCCGGACAGACGGGTACCGCAGTCGAAGCCCCCTGGTTCGATAGACCCGCAGTTCTACAGGATATCGTCGAATTCTTGCCGGATGATAGCTTCGTGCTCCGGGGTCGCAATACGGACGTCATCGAGATCGCCGGGAAACGGGCGTCTCTCGCCGAGCTGACACATAGAATGCTGGCGGTGCCCGGTGTGCTGGATGCTTGTGTATTCCAGCCCGATCCGCCTGCCCAGAAGAAGGTCAGGCGGGTAGCAGCCTTGGCCGTTGCCCCGGGCCTGACGGCCGCAGCGATAATCGAGCAGTTGCGGAACAGTGTTGATCCCGCCTTCCTGCCGAGACCGCTCCTGATCGTGGCAACGTTGCCGCGCAATGAGACCGGAAAGCTACCCCGGGAGAACCTGCTCGCTGAGCTGCTTGCGGGCGGCGAGGGGGCAGGACCGCGGCGCTGATCTATTCGTATGCTAAATTGAACGTCACTCGCTACATTTCTTAACCCCTGCATCCAGGATGCGTATGTCCGCCCCTCAGACGGCCGCCGAGTGCAAGCTTGCAGAGTTGATTGTCAGCAGCCTAAATCTGGAGGGCATTACTGGCAGCTCCATTGATCCCGAAGCGGCGCTCTTCGGAGCCGGGCTCGACCTCGATTCCATCGACGCGCTGGAGCTGGCACTCGCCATTTACCAGGCTTATGGCTTCAAGCTTCGCTCTGACGACGAAGACAACAAGAGGATATTTTCGTCCCTGCGGGCCTTGTCTGCGCATATCCAGCAGAACCGCAAGACCTGAGTCGGCCGGTCGACAGTCCGGCCACAACGTGTAGCGGCGACTGTGGTAGAACGAATCCCCGCTCTCCGGATTTCATCCTTTACGGCCTGCTCGGCGGCTGGAGCGAACACTCGCGAACTGCTCGCAGCCCTGCGCGATCGCCGGAGCGGCCTCAGCCCGAACAATTTCACCGGACAGTCGCTGCTGACGTGGATAGGGCGGGTACCCGGCGTGGAAGAGAGTCCTCTGCCCGCGGTCATGGCTTCCTGGGAAAGCCGCAACAACCGGCTGGCATGGATGGGAATTTCTGGCGACGGGTTTTACGGCGCTGTAACGGCTGCCCGGCAGCGCTATGGCAAGGACCGTATTGCGCTCGTGCTGGGAACCTCCACTTCCAGCATGGGGGCCACCGAGGAGGGGTATCGAACCCTGCAGCCGGATGGCATGTTTCCCCCGCATCTAAGGGCTGAAATTCTTCATGAGCCCCACGCGCTTGGTGATTTCGTCCAGCATGCCCTCGAGTTAACCGGGATCAGCCTGACGGTCGCCACGGCCTGCTCATCGAGCGCCAAGGTTTTTGCGATTGCCGAGCGGCTGCTGCGGGCCGGATTGGCGGACGCGGCCGTCGTTGGTGGCGTCGACAGTCTCTGCGGTAGCGTCCTGTTCGGCTTCAACTCCCTCGAGCTGTTATCGCCGGAACCCTGTCGCCCGTTCGATCCGGCCCGCCGCGGCCTTAGCCTTGGGGAGGCGGCCGGCTTTGCCCTTCTGGAACGTGATGCGCCGTCGGGTCCGTGGCTGGTTGGCTACGGGGAGTCTAGCGACGCGCATCATATGTCCGCGCCGCACCCGGAAGGCCTCGGCGCGCGAGTCGCGATCCAGGACGCATTGCACCGGGCAGGCCTCGACCCGGAAGCCATCGACTACATCAACATGCACGGAACGGCGACTCAGAAGAACGATGAGACCGAAGCCCGGGTCGTGGCGGATCTCTTCCCCTTCAATACGCGTGCCAGTTCGACAAAGGGTTGGACCGGTCACACACTCGGTGCCGCGGGAATCGTTGAAGCCGTCGTCACGCTGCTGGCGATAAATTCCGGCCTGGTGCCGGGAACCCTGAATTCCAGCTCAATCGATCCGGCCTTCGGTCCCCAGCTCAGGCTGGATAATGAGCAGGCGGATGTCCGCTTTGCAATGAGTCAGTCCTTTGGCTTCGGCGGGAGCAACTGCGTTCTCATTTTCGGCAGGGAGCGCCCGCGTTGAACGCGGGAACCGCGGGCTCAGCGTTATTCGTGAATGGCGTAGCGCTGTGGGCACCGCGTCTGCCCGGCTGGGCCGTGGCCAGGGCCGTGTTGCGGGGCGATGAGCCACCGCCCGGGACGCCTGCCACCCGTCCCGCTGCCACCCTTCTTCCGCCAACCGAGCGGCGCCGGGCGCCAGATACGGTGGTCATTGCGCTAGAGGTGGGCAGTCGGGCCTGCCAGGATGCAGGAGTCGACCCGAAAACTGTCGCTGGGGTCTTCGCCTGTACGCACGGCGACCTAGCGATCGGTGACTACCTGTGTACAACGCTCGCGACGTCACCGACGCTGGTTTCGCCAACAAAATTCCACAACTCCGTCCACAATGCGCCGGCCGGTTACTGGAGCATTGGAACCGGGAGTTTCGCTCCCTACACCTCGATTGTTGCGTCGAAGCATACGTTTGGGGCCGGATTCCTCGAGGCCGCAACACAGGTCGTGTGTGAAGGTGGCCCGATTCTCTACGTGGCATATGACACGGAAGCTCGCGGGCCGCTGGCCAACATATTCCGAACCCGCGGGTTGCTGGCCACGGGGCTTGTGCTGGCTGCAGAACCATCAACCCACAGCGTGGCGCGCATATCCTGGCATCTCGAACCTAGCGGGCACCCGACAGCAACTCCGGCACGGCCGGAGAATGCCGCCCTCGTGGAGCCCAATGCCATGAAGGGCTGCCTTGCGCTGTTCGAGGCGATCGCCGACGCCAACCACCGCCTGGTGATCCAGACGCTCAGCCGCGGCCTGGCATTGCATCTGGAAGTCGAGCCGTGGCCGCCATGACGGCAGCGCGGCCCTCCGCCAGCAGGCGATTTCCATGCAGCACCCGGAACGAATAATGCCAACTCGATCCCGTGTCCAATAGCCGTTCAGCCTCCACCACGAGTTCGCCCTCCAACCCATCAATGTCGTTGACATGCAGGTGGACTCCGCGGAGCGAGACCAGCAGGCGTGGTGCGCTGCTGCCCCTGGCCACCAGGCCCCCGTGAACCGCCATCGCCTGGGCGCCGTACTCGCATAAATGCACTGACCGCAGTCGCCCGCCGTTGCGAAGCGGGTTTTCCAGCGACCGATGGGTAGCTGTCGTCAGTCGGATACGCGATTCGTCCCAGTCGAGCACTCGCTCCAGCAGGCACATCTCACCCTGATGGGGAATGACGCTGCGAATAACATCAGAGTTTGGCAAGGGAGGGAGGCCTCCGAGGCCTGGTAATTACCAATGCCAGGATAAAGTTGCCTATGACACCAAGAGTGACGGTGATGCCGATGCTCCGCAGTACTGGCAGGGAAGACAGGGACAGTACGCCGAATACCACGAAGGTTGACAGCGAACAGACGATCACGGCATGCAGCGTGCGGCGCTGCGCAGCGGGGTCATCCGCTGTGCGTTCAAAGAATAGCGCGTAGTCCAGCCCGAGCCCCGCCGCTAAGATCAGGGCAATCAGGTGGAACAGGCTGAGCGCAATGCCGATGCCGTGGAGTATTGCGAGCGTGAGCAGAGTGGTGAGCGCCATCGGCGCGATCACGCGCCAGGTCCGGGCCACGCTCCGGAGGGCAGTCAGGACCACGATGATCAGCAGAATGGCCGCCACGAAGAGGCTGGCGAGAATCCGGCTTCGCTGTCCAGCGACGAGCTGTTCCGATGCATCCTTCAGGTCCAGCAACGTAACGTCAGTCCCCGATCGACGGGCCAGCAATTTCACCGCGCTAGCGTCCCCCACCCCGGTCAGCGTGATGAGGCCGACCCAGCGACCATCCCGCAACGAAAGCAGGCTTTCGATTCGTGGCCCGAGAGGCGTCGCCGCCAGGGCGGCAGGAGTCAGCAGGGGCAGGTGCCGGGCTGATTCGATGTCGGCGAGGAATGGGTCAAAGACGCCCGCCCTGAACGGTGTGTCGGCCTGGGCCATCGCCAGCGCGGCTCGCAAGGCGGCCGGATCGGGCAGCGCTGCCTGGCGACGCTGCTGGGTCGTCCGCGTGGGGAGGTAGCGGGCCGGGTAGTCGAAGCCGACGAGGGCTCCGCGGGCCACAAGTGCCGTCAATTCAGTTGCCAGATCCTCGCTGCGACTGAGCGCGGCATCCGCGGTATCGGCCTCTATGACGAGGAGATAGCGGATGTCGGGCGCTGCCAGCGCGACACGCAACGTTCGATCCTGGGCCAGCAGGGGCTTAGGGATCGGCGTCAGGGCCCCGAGATTGCTTTCCCATAGTGGCCCTGGTGTCAGCATTAGTGATGTGACGGCCGCAGCTGCCAGGCCCACCGTGAGCCAGCCGGGGTTTGGAAGCTGTACGATCAAGTTCCACACCCGGGCCAGAAATGGCGACTCTCCGTAGTCACGGCCACCCTCCGCCAGAAGTCTGGGGAGCAGGTAGCGGGTGGTGAGGCCAGCGACCAGCAGGCCCGCAATCGTGAAGCAGGCGAGCTGCGCCAGTCCGGTCACGCCTGAGAACAGAAAGGCCAGATACGCGACGCAGGTGCTGGCTAAGCCGGTCGCTAGCGTGGGCCACAAGCTGCGTGCGCTGTCGAGCGGTGAAACACCTTTGTGTTGGTGGCTCAGCAGGTGGATCGGGTAATCCTGGGCGACGCCGATGAGCGTGAAGCCAAACGCGAGCGTAATGCCATGTACCGCGCCAAACAGCG
>SHZI01000091.1 GCA_009692345.1 Gammaproteobacteria bacterium
AACAACTAAATAAACCAAACAACTAAGGTCCGGTACCTCTTTGGGATTCGTCGATGGAGGCCATGTCCTTCGGGGTGCCGTGCTGGACCAGCAGGGCCTTCTTGCGCAGGAAGCGGAGCAGGCCGGAAGGGCCCATGCGGGACGCGCCGAGCCCGGAGAGATTGAAGGCGTTCTTCTCGGCGTCGAAGACTTCGGTGGTCAGGCCGCCGTCGTTGATGCTGACCGCACCCACGTTCAGCCGCCGGGCCACGGCCAGCGCTTCGGCCTCGTCGCCCAGAACGGCGGCGGACAGGCCGTAAAGCGAATCATTGGCCAGGCGGATGGCCTCGTCGGTACCGTCAAAGGCCAGCACCGGAATCACCGGGCCAAAGGTTTCCTCGGTCATGAGTTCCATGCCATGGGTCACGCCGGTGACCACCGTGGGCCGCAGCCAGAGGCCACCACCGTGGTTCTCGATCTGCCCGCCCGTGAGAATCCTGGCGCCCTTCGCCACCGCATCGGCCAGCTGCCGGGCAATGATCTCCGCCTGCCGGGCGAAAATCAGTGGCCCCACCTGGCCACGCCGGCTGTCCGGATAGTTGAGGGGCACCGCCTCGGCCCGGTTGACGAGGCACTGCAGGAATTCGGCCTCGATACGCCGATCCACATAGACCCGCTCCAGTGACTGGCAGGCCTGGCCCGTGGCCTGCACGGAGGCGCGCAACACCACCGTGGCGGCCCGGTCCGGCTCAGCCGAACCCAGCACGATGACCGGATCCTTGCCGCCGAGCTCCAGGAACGCGGGAATAAAGCGCCGGGCGCAGGCCTCCCCTACTTTGCGGCCGGTCGCGACGCTGCCGGTGAAGCACAGCGCGTCCACCTGCTCGACGAGCGCAGCGCCGGTCTGGCCGTCGCCGGTAACCACCGCCAGCACCGCTGCCAGCTCGGGAAAATCCCGGAGGCTGGCCATCAGCGGCGCCACGAACCGGGGAGTCACCTCGCTGGGCTTCACCAGCACGGCGCAGCCGGCCAGCAGCGCGGGAATGGTGTCGAGCATGGAGAGCAGGAACGGGAAATTCCAGGGACTGATCACACCGACGAGGCCGTAGGGCACCAGCTGCGTCTGCAGGCCAATGCCCGCCGTGACCGAGGGCCGCTCGGGGGTGACCGCGAAGGCTGGAACGGCCATGGCCGAATTCCCGGCCACCATGCCGGCCAGGGCCCGCAACTCGTTACCAGCCAGCAGGTGGCGTCCGGTGTCGGTCGCCAGAGCGTCGAGCAGGGACTCGGGCGCAGCCTGCAACTGCGCTGACCAGGCCTTGAGCACGGCGCTGCGCCGGGCCAGCCCGGCTGCGGCCCAACCCACCTGGGCGGCCCGCAGCCGCGCGGCAAGGGCCGCCAGACTGGCGGCATCCGGCGCGTCGATGAAGTAGTCGGTCTGACCCGTGCGCGGGTTGCGCACGGGGAGTTTGCGGACGGGCAAATCAGTCATGCGAACCGGTCGCGGCTGAAGCCGCTCCTACAGCAGGTCAACTTTGGCAGCACAGATAAAATCGTTCTCCGTGAGGCCATCTACTGCGTGGGTAGACCACTGCACGACGCAGCGGCCATAGCCGACGTCCAGGTCAGGGTGGTGGCCCTCCGACTCCGCGATCCAGGCCACCGCATTGACAAACCCCATGGTCCGGGCGAAGCCCGGAAACTCGAAGCGCCGGCTGAGCCACTTGCCGTCGGTGGAGAGTTGCCAGTCGGCATGGAGAGCCTTGCGCAGTTCAGCCACGGCGGCGGCGGTGAGCGCGGGGGTGCCGCCCTCGCAGGGCTTGCAACGCTTGCTGGTGAGATCGGTCATGGGGCATGCCTGTCTGTGGGAGGGGTTCAGTCGCCGGATTCCGGTGGCTGATTCTCAATCCCCGGCCGCCCGGGGTCAACGCTGGAGCAGTACCCGGGCAGGGCCACCGGGGCATCCTTCGGATCACGCACCCGGGACATCGCCAGGTGTTTCTGCCTCTGGGCGGCAAGCCCTTCGTGGCCGTTCTGGCCCCGCCGCCGCCGGGCCTGCCCTCACCCGCCGACTTTCGTGCCTTCCGCTTCGAGGGTTCCACGGGCCTGATGCTGCCCCGGGGCGCGTGGCACGAGTTCCCCTTTGCCCTGGAACCGGCTACCGACATCGTGGTGATCTTAAGCCGCGCCACCAACGCCAGCCTGCAGGCAAACCCGCAGAACGAAGGTGAGGCGATCGGCCCGGATCTCGAAAAGCGCAACGTGAGGCTGCGCTGGACGGAGCGGTTGCGAGTGGCGCCGGGCTGGGTTTCGTCTCCTTCAGACACTCCCCAGCGGCGCGGGCCTGACGATCAGTGAGCCGCCCGCCGCTTAAAGTCCATCCGGACTATTACGGACCCCGGAAAATGATCCGCGGCCCCTGGTCCACCTGGGTCAGGGCCACGAAGGTGCCGCCGCTGCGATCGCACAACGCCCGCATGAAGGCCGCGAAGCCCACGGGGTTCGCGCTGGCCTGGCCGGTGGGAAAGCCGATACCGTGGATGCGGACCCGGCGCTGGCCCTGGCCGTCCGGCTTGTTGATGGCCTCGACCTGCTGGATGACCCGCTCGATCACGCGCCCCTGGAAATCGTCGCCGAACACATAGACGCTGATGCGCTTGCCCGGCTCGTAGAAGGTGTCGATGGCCGTCACGATGCCTTCCGTCGGGTTGGAGGCGGTGCCGGGCCAGTCCTGCATGGCCCGCAGGATCTGGGCACGACTGGTGCGGGAGTCCGGGATCCAGCGCCGTGCCGTCCCCCGCAACAGGTAGTCCCCGCCGCTGCTGAAGACCTGGATGCCCTTGATGCGCGGATACACGTCCAGGGTTTCCTTCACCTTCTGCAGCACCGTGGGCCACACCGACTGCATGCTGCCCGAGTTGTCGATGACGAAAATGATGTACTCGCTGTCCACGGGAATACCGCCCACCGTGGTGTCCTTGGGCGGTGGCCGGTAGTTCGCGAGCAGCCGGCGCATCTCCTCGGTGAGCTGCTGGCGGGCAGCCCGCAGCTGGCCGATCTCCGCCGTCTCGGGCTCCGGTTGCACGCTGGCCTGGTACTGGCCCCGGATCCTGGTCAGGTCCGCCTTCAGCTGTGCCAGCACCTGCTCTTCACTGGAGGGTGGCGTATTGATGCCGATGGTCAGCGTCTTCGTCTCACCGCGGATCTCCTGAAGTTCCTTCTGCAGCCGCTCGATCAGCCCCTGCACGTCAGCACGGGTCTCCTGGATCGCCGCCGGCTCAAAGAGCAGCGTGATCACGAGCAGCAGGATGATGGCGCCGAAGCCGCAGGAGATCGCATCGAGGAAGGACAGATTCAGGCTGTCCGACTCCTCGCGCCGGCGCCGGCGTCTCACGGCCAGTCCTTCGCCGGGGCGAGGAAGGAGCCCCGGGTCCGCATCGCAAGCTCCCAGAAGCGGAAGGCCGCCTCCGGGTCGCCTTCCATGGGCAGCAGGATGACATTCACCGGCACGCCGGACGGCAGCTCAGCGATGGCCTGGCGCAGGAAGTTGGCGCGCCGGTCTGCGCGGATGGGCTCCGGATCGGCAGGTACGGTCTCGCCCTGGGTCGGCAGGCCATCCGTGATCAGGAAGATGTTGTCCGGCGCGGGCTTGAGGCTGCGCGCGGCCTGAAACGCGCGGAAAAGACTCGTCCCCTTCCCGGGCACCACCTTGCGCAGGCCCGCCAGCGCGGCGTCGAAGTCGTTGCCGTCCCGGGCCTCGATCCAGCCGCCGTCGGAACCTGCGACCGTGGTCCCTGCCTGCTCATTGAAGGCGTAGATCTGAAAGCGGGCGCCCGGCTGGATCTGCGTGGTGAGCCAGTCCACCACGTCGATGGTCTGCCGCCACTTGGGCGCCTGCACCTTGCGGCCGTCGGGCATGGCCCGGTAGCGCACCACGTTCGCATAGGTACGCCCGAGCATGCTCGCCGACGAGTCGACGAGAATCAGTACCCGCTGACCGCCCATGCGCATCCCCGTGAGGTACTGCCGATTGCCTTTGCCGATAAAACTGCGGACCCGCTCACCCGTCCCCGCCTCGGGTTGCGCCTCGGCCAGCCGCCGCGTGCCTTCCTCCAGGCGCTGCACATCGGCCCGGAGCTGCTCGGCGCTCTCTTTTTTGGCCAGGCTGTCGTTGTCCTGCTGGTCCGCCTCGGTCCGCAGCTCGGCGATGAGCGTCTGCAGCCGCTCGATCTCCGCCGCAGCGCCCGTCGTCCGCGTGTCCCGCACCGCCGACGAATCCCGGAGCCGCAGGAGGTTCTTCCGGGCGTCCTGGACCTCCTGCTCGATCAGCGTGGCTGCCGCGCGCAGGGCGTCATTGGCGACCTCAGCCTTCTCGCGAATCTGGGCACTGATAATGATGAGGATCAGGATCGTCGCGCCGAGTCCGCAGGACATGACATCCAGGAAGGACAGGCTGAAGACACTGAAGGACCTACGCGCCATCCCGGTCCACCTCGGCCAGCAGCCGCAGTTCGACGGGCGGCGAGCCCACCGTGAGCACATCGCCAGCCTGGAGCAGGGCGGCACCCGCAATCTGATGGCCATTCAGCCAGGTGCCGAAGCGGCTGTGATCGAAGACCAGCAGCGCACCGTTCTCCTGGCGCAGCGTGCAGTGCTGCCGGGAAAGCCCGCGGAGGCCGGCATCCAGGGCCACGCCGGCTTCCCCCGGCTGCAGCTCGGTACCGACGCGAAACGGTCCGGAGCCCAGACGGTAGGCACGGTGACCCACGAGGAGATGCGTGGGGTGCATCTCGGGTCCGGAGGGCGGAGTACTCACCGCTGCGGGTAAACCCGCCGGGGTCTCGTCCCAGGGCAGCTCTGCGGTGACGAGAGGACCGGACCCGGGGCGCGGGACGACCGGTGCGCGCCCAACAAGACCCGCTGCCGCTGCTCCCGGGACCAGGACGTGCACCGCCGTGTCCGGGAGCCGCAACAGAGCCTCGAGAACGCCGGGAATATCAGCCAGCCGGGGATGCACCTGCAGGGCATGGGCCCCCCGCTCCGCAACCCGGGACCGCAGTTTCTGCAAAAGCGGCTCGCAGGCCCGGGCGACGTGGAGGCGAAACTCCTCCCCCTTGAGAGTGGCGCGAAAGGTACCGCTGCGCGTCGTGAGTTCCAGTTGCACCTCCGGATCCCGGGCGAGTCGCGCCAGCCAGTCCGGCAGCCGGTCGAAGAGCGCCTGCTCCGCCACCGAGTCGTGCAACGGATCGAAGCGGCTGCACTCCACAAACCGGCGGGCGAATGTCTCCATGCAGAGGCGGATTAGCGCTTCCATGCCGAGCATGGGAAAACTCTCCCGGTCGCCGGCCACTGTCCCAAGGGCGGCCTGGCCCGACTGCCGGAGGCGCGTCAGCGTCAGGCCGTGAAGCGCGGCATCCAGCTGCAACAGCTCGCGGCCCGGGTGTTCGTGACGGCAGGCAGCGACGGTGGCGTCCACCAGGCCCAGCACGCGGATACCGAGGGTCCCGGACAGCTCGACCAGCCCGCGGACCTGCTTTTCCGTCCACCAGGCTGGCGTCGCATAGAGCACGCCTGCCCGGCCCGCGCCGTGGCGGGACCAGAGCCGGCCCAGCTGCGCGGCGACGATGTCGGCATTGGACCGGAAGCTGCCGAGGGGCCGGGGCAGGGGTTCCGCCGAGAAGTCGCGCCAATGGCGGGAACTGGCCGCCTGGGGCAGGCGCCGGATGACCGGTAGCGCGTCCAGACCAAAACGGACTGCGCCGTTGTCGATGACGACATACCCGGGTTCGGTATGCAGCACTCCGGATCCGTCGGCGACCGCCAGCTGTGCGTCGTTGACCTCGACGGCAATCACGGAGTCCGTCATGGGCCTAGTTGGCCTGCAGATGACGGATCAGGTGCTCGTCCAGGTAATCCTCGCTCTCGAAAGTGAGGCGCTCCTGCAGCAGCTGCAGCTGGTGCACGAGAAACATCAGCAGGATGCTGAGCAGCAGGGCGATCAGCGTGGAGTTGAAAGCCACGCCCAGGCTTTCGGTAACCGCACTGATGTCGCCGGAAACCGCCTTGTTGGCCGAGCCCAGGGCGTCGCCGATACCGCGCACCGTGCCAATGAAGCCGATGGACGGAATCGCCCAGAGTATGTAGCGGATCATCGACAGCTCTGCTTCAAGCCTGTCGCCCTCCGACACGATCAGCGTGTTCGACGCAGACGACGCATCCTGGACATTGCGGGTGGCACCAAAGCGCTGGAGTGCGTGGAGCAGCGCGCGGGGCAGCAGCAGGCCCTTGTCCTGGTCTGGCAAGGCCTGAAGCTGGCGCACGTACTCCCGGGTGTCCTCGGGAAGAATCCGCATGCCCTCCGCGATCGGGATCAGCTGCCGGTCCAGTATCCGGCGCTCTGCCGTGAGGGCTCGCGCCTTGTAGCCCATGATGGCCAGCGCCCAGATGCCGAGGATGAAGCAGGACTCCTGTTCCCAGTCCTTCAGGACGATGTACCAGGAGCGCTCGGCGGTGTAATTCGGATCCTCCTTGATGAGCGCCCGGTTCTGCTCGATATCAGCCCGGGCATTGGGCCAGATCACCGTGACATACACCGCATGCACGACGAGGATGGCCAGCAGGAGCGCGAAGAGCTGGTAGATAAACTCGTTGCTAAAGGTTTTGTGCATGGAGACTCGTTCCGCTAGATGTCCGAGGGCAGCGCGATCGCCACGTCGGCCCGCAGGGGGTCGACGGGCAATTCCTGGTTGGGGTTGGCCCGATCCCCGAGGGCTTCTTCGGCCTGGCGAATCTGGGCTTCGATGTCAGCCTGGGTTGGCGCGTCGCCGGCAGCGGCAGGCGGCGCGGGCTCGTCCAGCGTGTTCAGCGCGGTGGGTGGGCCGCTGCCGACCTGCGTGACGGCCCAGGCCGCACCCAGTCCGGCCACCACCAGGATGAAAGTTCGCCAGAAGGTTGTCATTTGCCGTCCGCGTAACGCGCCACCCGAAAGCCCACGTCGAGACGACCACTGTCGCCGAAGTCCCGATAGGCCAGCCGGAGTTCGCTGATGCCGCCCTGGCGCCAGCTCGAACCCCGAATCACATGATACTGCCCGTCCGGGGGGCCGGTGGGGTCCTGGGCTTCCGGGGCGCCTGTCGTGCCCACGGTGTAGCGGTCGTGCACCCACTCCGCCGCATTGCCGCCCAGATCAAACAGGCCCAGGGGACTGGCAGCGAAACTGCCCACCGGGGCCGTCACCGGGAAGCCGTCGTCGTAGCCCGGAATCAGCGCGCTGACGAAGCCCCTGGCCGACTGATCGGCGAAGTTGCCAGCGCCCGGGGCCGGTGGGTAGGCGTCTCCCCAGGGGTAGCGACGCGCGCCGCCGCCACCATTGTACCGGGCCGCCCACTCCCACTCCGCCTCGGTGGGCAGCCGGTAGCCCGCCGTGACCGGCATGCTCAGCTCGAGCCCACCGCCGGCCTTGCCGCTCTTCGCCGCGTAGGCCCGGGGCAGCTGCTCCTGGTCACTGAGCCAGTTGCAGTAAGCCGCAGCGTCTTCCCAGCTCAGCATGACGGCCGGGTGCTCACCGCCGGCGAGCACCTGGTACTTCTCGGCGCCGGAGGTGTGCCGGGGCCGGAACGCGCGGAACTGGTTGTTGGTCACCTCGCGGATGCCAATATAGAAGGGCCTGGTCAGGCGCACGTCCCGTTCCGTTTCATTGGCGCGGCGGCCCTGCTCCCGGCGCGGCGCGCCCAGGCGCAACGCGCCCGGCTGAAGCAGACGGAGCTCCGTACCAGAGGCCGTGGCCTTTGCCGGCGGCACCTCGGCGACCACCGCCTGTTCGGGAGTCAGCAGCCGGACCTCGATGAGCCGGGGCAGCCCGGGATCCGGCGTGACATCCACCTTATAAGAGGCAAAGCCTGGCTTGCGCACTTCCAGCCGGTGCCGGACGGCGAGGAGAGACAGCTCTGTCGTGGCCACGCCCACTGATTTGCCATCCACCAGCAGCTCTGCGTCGGCAGGCTCGCTGATCACTTTCACGCTGCCCATCTGCGCCGTGAGGGCGACGCGCACCGTGGCGCCCCTGGCCACCGTCAG